>JADGEE010000088.1 GCA_016744535.1 Campylobacteraceae bacterium | reverse complement strand
GGGAGTATCAAATGCAAGAAATATTGGTATATTAAATAGTAAAGGGAAATATATTTTTCCATTAGATGCAGATGATAAAATAGCTCCAACTTATCTTGAAAAAGCAGAAAATATTTTAAATAATAATTCAGATATAGGTATTGTTTATAGTAAAGCAGAATTATTTGGACTAGAGAGTGGTATATGGAATTTAAAAAAATACTCTATGGATAATATTTTAAGAGAAAATATGATTTTTAATAGTGCACTTTTTCGTAAAAAAGATTGGGTATATGTTGGAGGTTATAATAATATGAGATATGGTTATGAAGATTATGATTTTTGGTTATCACTTTTAAATTTAAATTTAAAAGTTTATCAAATAGAAGAAATACTTTTTTTTTATAGAAAAAGAACAAATTCAAGATCGAAAGAACTTTCTAATAGTAAATTAAAAATTATCTCTAGCTACCTTCAAATATTTCAAAATCAGTATAAGTTATATTTAAAAAATAAAAAAATATTTTTTGAACAGATAAATAGGCTTAATTTATTAGTTATAGAGAGTATTGAAGAAAAAAATGAATTAATAGAGAAGTTAGAACAAGAAAAAAGTAAATTAAGAGAAAAAAAAATAGAGATAAAAAATTTAAAAAATGAAATAATATTAATGATTTTAAGTAGAAGTTGGAAAATAACAAAACCAATTAGAAAAATAAAAAAATTAATTTATAAAAGTTAATTAAAATACCAATTATAAGGAAAAGTATGTATACTAAATATATAATGTGCTATATAGGAGTAAAAATATGAAATATATTTTAATTGTCATATTATTGGCATTAAATATTAATGCCAAAATAAAAGAAAAAATACCATCTGATGTCTATTCAGATGCGATTTATTTAAAAAATTTGGTAATTCATTTAAGAGAGCATAAAGGAATAAAAGCTGATTTTCAAGAAGCACTAAAACAAGAGGGTAAACTTCCTCGCCATGTTATTCAAAAAACACTAGAAATTTTATCAAAAGTAAATAGATACAGAAGAGATAACTCTATGGGGGAGATTACAATACCAATAAATCCATCTCGTAATATTACATCTCAAGATGTTTATATTAATCTTAAAAGGTTAAATGAAGAAGTTATCTATTTGCTTGAAAATATTGGTTGTCATCATATAAAAGAGTTAAATAAAAAAGAAGTATTTAAAAATAAGACTCCAAATGATGTATATAGAGAACTTTGGACTATTTCAAATGGATTTGATGCACTTTTAGGACGAGGATTTACTCCTAGCGATGTTTTTGCTCAAAGTGAATTAATTGTAAGAATCATTAAATTTTTAAGAGTTAATCAAAATGTACATACAGATGTTCAAAAACCTAAATTAAAAAAAGAGCAACATCCAAATCACGCTCTTTATGCTTCTATCGAATTGATGAGTAAAATTTCAAAAATGCAAAAGAGACTTTGGATGAGTGCAATTGATATTCCAAAAGTTCCTCAAAAAGTTATCTCTCCAACTGAAGTTTATGATTCACTTCAAACTATAATTGCTGAACTTCAAAGAGTTAGAAGAAGAATTGGTGTAGAGAGATATTTTGATGTAGAAGAATTAACAGAGAAAAAAACTCCTAGTGATGTTGTTCAGAATTTAGAGTATGCAATGGCTCTAATTCCTAATTTTGATTTTGATAAAAAATTAATACAGTATGATGTTAATTCATTAGTTAAAACTCCAAATGAAGTTTATGCACTAAGTGAGCATATTTTAGAAGAACTTTATATTCTAAAAGAGGCAAAAGGTATAAGAGTAAAACCAAAAATTACAACACAACTATATGGGTTAAAACCAATTCACGTCTATCAAAAAGCAATTGAGAGTATGGAAAAAATTATTAGATTAAAAATTGAAGATGGATTTGCTCCATCTGAAGTGCCACACTCTCCAAATAAAGAGATTACTCCAAATGAAGTTTATGAAATAGTATTAAGAATTGATAATGAAATAGCCTTAATTGCGAAAAAGAGTAAAATTAAAAATATAATAAGCTGGAATAGCGTATTGAATAAAAAATATTACGATGATAAAACTCCTTCAGATGTTTATGATAATCTTTGGAAAATATCTTATCTATTAGATTCAATCCTAGGAACAGAATATTCTCCAAATGAGACTTATCAACTTGCAGTAGAGATTGAAAAAAATATTAGAAATATATCAAAATATCTACTTAAAAGAGATGTTAAAATAGATATAGATATAGATGAAGATATTGATAATAAAAGACCAAAAGATGTGTTAAAAAAATCTTTTGAGTTGTACAAAAGTATTGATAGAGTTCAAAAGAGAGCAAACTCTACAACTACTATGATTAATATTCCAAAAGATAAAATTATAACACCAACATCAGTATATAATACGCTAAGAGTTATTAATGCAACTATTAATGAACTTAGAATCTATTTTGGAATAGAAGATACAACAAAAAAAGTACTATTAGAGAAAGAAAAAAGTCCAACAGATGTTTATATTGTTATAGATAGAGCTAATAAATTTTTATTAGAGACTTTTAAAGATGATAATTATGAAAATTAAAATTTCAACAAAAGTAGCATTTGGAACATTTATAATAGCAGGTTTTGGGGTAATTATTTTTGCATTTTTATCTTTTAATCAAGTTACTGATTATTTTAAACAGAATCTATTAAATTCTCTCTCTGCACAATTAGAGAGTGATGAGTTAGAGATAAAAAATGCTATAAAAAATGTTAAAGATGATATAACAATACTCTCTAAAGAGGAAGCTATAAAAGGAATAATTAGAGCAAATAAAAATGAGTATCACTATGATGCTCACTCAAATTTAACGCTAGAGAATTGGAAGGCTAGACTAAAAAGAGTTTTCTTAGGAATCTTTAGACAAAACAGTGCATATTTTAAAATACGGCTTATTGGTGTTAATAATGGTGGTAAGGAGATAATTTCTGTTTCTAAAAGAGGAGATGAGATATATTTTGAAAAAGAGAGTGAATTACAACAAAAAGCTCATAGATATTATTACAAAGATACAATTTCTTTAAAAAAAGATGAAATATATATATCTAAAATTGATATAAATAGAGAGAGAGGCAATATAGTTTTTCCAATAAAACCAACAATAAGGTTTGCAATACCTCTATATGATGACAATAAAATTTTTGGAATGATTATTATAAATACAAATATACATAAACTTTTTGGTTTAAATAAGACAAAACATATAAATGGAAGAGAGTTATATCTCACAAATAGTAATGGATATTATCTCTATCATAGAGATATAGATAAAACTTTTGGATTTGAATTTGGAAAAGATTATAAACTTAAATATAAATTTAAAGTTGATGATATATTTTCTAAAGATATTAATAAATTGGCATTTTATACTAAAAATAAGTTAGCATTTAATGCAAAAAAAATATATTTAACAAAAGATAAATTTATAATATTAGCCTCTAGTTCTACAAATATATTTTTACAAGAGCAATCAAGTGAATATAAAAAACAGATGGCTATATATATATTTATTATTACAATTTTAGTTACATTAGCTTCAATGCTTTTAACAAGATATTTAACATCTCCTATTGTAATATTAACTAATAAAGCAAAAAAGCTTAAAATTAATAGTGATGAGTATATCTCATTTGATGGAACAAAAACAAATGATGAGATAGGAGAGCTTTCAGATTCGCTAGAGAGTATGCTTGTTAATCTTATTAATTCAAAAAAAGAGATTGCAAAATTTGCATCTTCGCTAGAAGAGCAAGTAGATGAACAGACTAAAGAGCTTCGCGAGAGACAAACTAAGTTAGAAGAAACAAATGCTGAAATGGAAGAGCAACAACAACAATTAGAAGAGGCTAACGCTGAAATGGAGGAGCAACAACAACAATTAGAAGAAACCAATGCTCAAATGGAGGAGCAACAGCAGTACTTAGAAGAGGCAAATGCTAAAATGGAAGAGCAACAACTTCAACTTACAACAACCGCAGATAAGTTAAATGAGAAGAATCAAACTTTAACTAAATCTCAAAAAGAACTTCAAGCCTCAAATGAGTATAAATCTGAATTTTTGGCAAATATGAGTCACGAACTTAGAACACCATTAAATTCTATAATATTACTCTCAAAAATGTTATCTAAAAATAAACAAGAGCATTTAGACGAAAAAGAGGTTAAAAAAATTGAAGTTATAAATCATTCAGGAAATGAACTTTTAAGACTTATTAATGATATATTAGATTTATCTAAAGTTGAAGCTGGAAAGATGAGTCTTAATTTAAGTGAAATTGATACAACTATTTTATTGCAACAGTTTCAAGATATGTTTGAACATACTGCAATAGATAAAGGCTTAGAGCTTATTATAAAAGATGAATTAAATACAACTTTTATAAATGATGAAGATAAATTATCTCAAATTATTAGAAATTTACTCTCTAATGCTTTCAAATTTACAAAAAATGGTTATATTGAGTTAGGAATCATTGATAGTGGAGAAGAAGACAGACCAATACAAATTTATGTAAAAGATAGTGGAATAGGAATTCCTGAAAAAAAACAGAAACTAATTTTTGAAGCATTTTCACAAGCTGATGGTTCAACTAGTCGAGAATATGGTGGAACTGGGCTTGGGCTTTCAATTACAAAAGAGTTTGCAAAACTTATGAAATCTTATGTCAAATTAGAGAGTATTGAAAATGAAGGGAGTACATTTTCTATTCTTTTACCTAAAAGTGCTGGTAAACTTTCTCAAAAATTGATTAAAGAGAGAAAGCCTGAATATAAAATAGACAAAATAGTAATAGATAAAATAGATAAAAATGAAATTATAGATGATAGAGAAAATATAAGTGTTAGTGATGGAGTAATGTTGATTATCGAAGATGATATTAATTTTATTGAAATATTAAAACATAAGATTAATAATATAAATTTAAAAGCTCTAATTGCTACAAGTGGAAATGAGGGATTAGAGTTAGCAAAAAAATATAAAGTTGATGGAGTATTGCTTGATTTAGGACTTCCTGATATGTCTGGAGTTGAAATTTTAAGAGAACTTAAACAAGATATTAAAACTAAACATATTCCAGTTCATATAATTTCAGCAGAAGATAAAGATAATTTACCTCAAAAGTTAGGTGCAGTAGGATTTATTCAAAAACCAGCAAAAGAGGAAGATATTGATGATGCAATTAAGAAATTATATGAGACTCATAATAAAAAACCAAAACATATATTAATAGTTGAAGATGATAAGAATCAACAAGATGCAATGATTGGATTAATTGAAGATGAAGAGAGTAGTATAGAATTAAAAGCAGTTGATAGTGCTAAAATTGCAATAGAGGAGTTAAAAAAAGGATTTTATGATATTGTTATTATAGATTTAGGTTTAAGTAGTGGAAGTGGATATGAAATTTGTGATTATATGAAAAAAAATAACATAGAGACTCCCATTATTATTTATACAGGTAGGGATTTAAGTGAAGATGAAGCTAATAAATTAAGAATCTATACTGATAGTATAATTTTAAAAACTGCAAATTCAGATGAGAGATTACTTGAAGATATTGAACTGTTTTTACATAATATAAAAACTACAACTGAAAAACAAATAGAGAAACCAAAATCTTTAGAAGTTAATTTAGAGGGTAAATATATTTTAGTTGTAGATGATGATGCAAAAAATATTTTTGTACTCTCTTCTGCACTAGAAGAGGAGGGAATAGATGTAATTGATGCAAAAAATGGTAAAATTGCATTAGAAATTTTAAGAGAAGAGAAAAACATAGATTTAGTTTTAATGGATATAATGATGCCTGTTATGAATGGGTATGAAGCGATAGCTGAAATTAGAAAAGATAAGAGATTAAAGCATTTACCTATAATCGCAGCTACTGCAAAAGCTATGAAAGATGATAAACAAAAATGTATTGATGTAGGAGCTGATGATTATATTTCAAAACCATTAGATTTAGATTTACTAATTAAAATGGTAAAAGCTTGGGTAAATAAGTCTCACAGTTAAATAATTAAGGAAGTAAATGAGTAAACTTTTTAATATATTAATAGTTGATGATGTTGCAGAAAACTTATACTCACTTAATGCTTTATTGACTGAAGAGATTGAAAATGTACAAGTATTTCAAGCAAATTCAGGAATTGATGCATTAACATTTTTACGAGAGGTGAGTGTAGATTTAATTATATTAGATATTCAAATGCCTCAAATGGATGGTTTTGAAGTTGCACAATTAATAAAAGGTAGAAAAAAAACGAAAGATATTCCAATAGTCTTTTTAACAGCTGCCTTTAAAACTGAAGCTTTTAAAGAACAAGGCTTTAAAGTCGGAGCAGTTGATTATTTAACTAAACCAATTGATGAGAATAGATTAATTAATAAAATAAATTTATATTTAAAGGTTTTTGAAAAAGAGAAAGAGTTAGAGGTTAAAAATGAGGAACTATTTTATGCTCAAAAGAAAATTACTGATAGTATAAAATTCTCTTTAATGATACAAGATTCTATCTTACCAAGAGAAGATGAGATGAAATGTTTAAAATCAATTGATTCTTTTATCATTTGGAATCCAAAAGATATTGTAAGTGGAGATATATATTTTGTTAAAGAGTTTAAAGATGGTTTTTTACTATTTTTAATAGATTGTGTAGGTCACGGAGTGGCTGGGGCATTTATGACTATGATAACAAAAGCACTTCTTAAAAATATAATTAAAAAAGAGAACTATAATAATCCAGCAGAAATTTTAGGAGAACTTCATATTGAAATTAGAAATTTACTAAATCAAGATAGAGATGACACTTTAATTGATGTTGGGCTTGATGGTGGAATTTTATATTATAAAAAAAATAGCAATAAAGTTATATTTTCTGGAGCTAAGACACCACTTTTTTATATTCAAGATAATGAATTAAATATTATAAAAGGTAATAGACAATCAATTGGATACAAAACTGCCCCAACAGAGTATAAATTTAGTAATTATGAAATAGAGTTAAAAAGTGATACATATTTTTATTTAACTACTGATGGTTTTATAGACCAAAACGGTGGAGTTAAAGATTTACCATTTGGAAAAAAAAGATTTCAAAAGATTTTATTAAATAATTATAAAAAAAGTTTTAATGAACAAAAAGATATTATATTAAATAAGTTACAAGATTATCAAAGGGATGCAGAGAGAAATGATGATGTTACAGTAATTGGTTTTAAATTAAATAGTTAATGATTTTTAAGTTCATTGAATCTCTAAACTCCCCATCAACAAAAACTCTTTATTATATTTAAATTTAAATCCAAAACATAAACCCTGATTTGTAATATCAAATCCACTCTCACTTTGACTAATAGTATTTACTTGATATATATAAATTTCTGCATTTTCTTCAAACTTAAATATAATTTTTTTATTTAAATAGCTATCTTCTATTATTAAACTATTTGAGTTAAGAGTTAAATACTCATCTATATTTTGAGAATTTATTTTTAAATTTTCAAGTGAAGCAAAATGTAAATTCATCTCCATAATATAAGATAAATTTTGACTATAATCTTCACTTTTTAAATTTATTTCAAAATCTATTTTATTATTAATTACTTTAAATTTTTTATTTAGAGTTGATGAATTTTTATTATTATTTTTATTATTTATATAAATGCCTCCATCTCTTTGAAATTCAATTAAATTATTATTAGTTGAATTGATTAATTTAAATGGTTGATTTGTAAAATCTGAATACTCTTTAAAATCGCAATTTTCAAAATTTTTGATATTAAATGAATCATCACTTATATGGTCTATAAACGAGTTTTTAATATACCAATCATATTTTAATAATCTTTTATATTTATCTAAATCATCAATTTTAATATCGTGAATGGAATCAATTCCATCATTTTCTTTTAGTCTCTCTTTAGGGTTTTTTATCTTTTCGTGATACGCCTCTTTGTGTCTTGTAAGTGTATTTTGTAAATTAAAGCTTTTATCTCTTAAATCAAACTCAATTAATTGACCACTAAATTTTTCACTAAAAATAGTAATTAACTCTTTTGTGAGAACTTTAATATTATTAAAACCATTAAACTCTATATCTTTAATCTCTAAAGTTTGATTATTTTTGTATCTAATATTTTCACAATTTATTATAAATCTATAAGCGTTATCTCTTAAATTTGGTAGATAAAGCCCTCCAAAAACTCCGTGCCATAGAACATCATTTGTTTGTGCTTTAAATAAATTATCAGTGTAAACTCTATTTTTTATAGATTTTTTTATTTTTGATAGTTCTAACATTCTTTTGTGGATTCTATTACTCTCTGGATATTTTACAAAAAAGTTTTTCCAAATGCTCCCCTTTACAAATCTATCTACATCATCTTTATTAAAATTGCTTAAATTATCTTTCATCTCTTCTATTAATATTCCATCTCTATCGCCTAAACTCCACTCACCCATCTCATAATATGAAGTTGTTGATAGATAGACTAAACCTAATGGCTTTTGCTCATTTATATATTCACTAAAGAGTTGAGGTTTTATTGATTTACTTTTTTCTATCTCTTTTAAAAAACTATTTAACCAGTCTTGTTTATAAACCCAATCATAAGTTTTAGGCCATAACCCAAATTTTTCTCCATCATCAAATATAATTCCAGCTTTTCCCTCACTTGATTTTAGTGTATCTAAATATTCACATACATTAGTAGCTTCTTTAAATGGCAAAATATAACGAAGCTCTTTATTGATAGGAAATATTTTTAGAGAGTAGCCCTCTTCTTCTGTAATATAATAGCCATTTAATTTATCTTTATGCACTCCAACTGATGAGAGATGATAATCATCTACAACAACATACTCTATATTGCATTTAACCAAATCTTTTATAATAGAGTTATCCCAAACCCTTTCAGTTAGCCAAAGTCCTTTAGGTGTCTGTTTAAAGTAAAATTTAATAAAAGCATTTAATTTTATAATTTGAGCTACTCTATCTCGTGAGGGAATATTTGCTAAAATTGGCTCATAAAATCCACCTGTAAAAAACTCTATTTGCCCTTTAAAACTTAACTCTTGCATTAATTTAAATAAATTCTTATCATTATTTTTAATATACTCTAATAGCCAACCGCTAAAATGTACTGAAAATTTAAAACTAAATTTAGATATTTTTTCAAAAAATGGTCTATATGATTTTTCTATTGCATTATCAACTACTTTACTAAAATTATCAACTGGTTGATGACAATGTATTCCAAATAGAAGAGAAGTTTGCATTATTAACCTTTTTAATATTTTTAACTTATTATACTCAAATGATGTTACGCTAAGATAAAAAATTCTTATCATTTTTTCTTAATTAATATTTAACTAATATTTAACACTTTTTGGTTAATATCATAAAAATATTTTATAAAGAATTATTTTAAGGAAAACTTATGATAGGAATTACTGCCTTACATAGAATAAAAATTACTGGAATAATATTAGCAATTTTACCTGTTATAAGTATAGGTTTATTATCTTATTTAAATGAATGGAAACATTTTACTTTAGCAATTATTTTAATTTTTATCTCTTCTAGTGTAGCAATTTTTCAAAGAAAAAGTTATATAAGTGTAGTGGATGAACAAGATAGAATAAATAATCAATTAAATACGACTTATATGAATTTAGCAAATAATCAAGCACTTTTAAAAGAGTATAAAAAAGCTGTTGATAACTCTGCGATAGTTTCAAAAACAGATATTAGTGGAGTTATAACTTATGTAAACAAAGAGTTTTGTAAAGTTAGTGGTTATAATGAAGATGAATTAATAGGTAAATCTCATAATATAATTAGACATCCTGATATGCTTAAATCATCTTTTAAAGAGATGTGGAATTGTATCAAAAAAGAGAAAAAATCTTGGAGAGGTATTGTTAAAAATAGAACTAAATTAGGTAAATCATATTGGGTAGATGCTTTTATAACTCCAATAATTAATTATGAGGGTGATATAGTTGAATTTATAGCTATAAGGTATGAGATAACAGAACTCCACAAGCTAAAAGAGTATCTACAAAAAGAGTTAAATATAAAAAATAAAAGTTTAAAAGAGAGTATGCGACTTGCAAGTGAATATGAACACGCAATTGAAGAGAGTAATATTTTATCTAGGACAGATTTAAATGGTAATATAACTTATGTAAATAGAGAGTTTTGTAGAGTTAGTGGTTATAGTAAAGATGAGTTAATAACAAAATCACATAATTTAATTCGCCATCCCGACAATCCAGAAAGTATGTTTGAGAGTTTATGGAATACTATAAAAAGCGGTGAAGTTTGGAAAGGAATTATTAAAAATAGAGCTAGAAATGGACAAGATTATTATGTGAATTCAACAGTTTTTCCAATTAAAAACTCTGATGGTCAAATTATAGAGTATATGGGAATTCGTCATAATATTACTGAAATAATGGAATTACACAAAGAGATAGAAGATACTCAAAAAGAGGTAATTTATAGGATGGGTGAAGTTGCAGAATCTCGCTCAAAAGAGACAGGTTATCATATCAAAAGAGTAGCAGAATACTCAAAACTATTAGCACTACTAAGTGGAATTAGTGAAAAGGATAGTGAACTTCTATTTTTAGCTTCGCCTATGCACGATATTGGAAAAGTTGGTATTCCTGATTCAATTCTCAATAAACCTGGAAAATTAAATGCTAATGAGTGGGAAATTATGAAAAAGCATACAACTATTGGTTTTAATATTTTAAAAGATTCAAATCGAGATATTCTAAGAATAGCATCAATTATATCACTTCAACATCATGAAAAATATGATGGAAGTGGTTATCCAAATGCTCTAAAGGGTGAAAATATTCATATATTTGGAAGAATTACAGCAATAGCAGATGTTTTTGATGCACTAGGGAGTGATAGATGTTATAAACAAGCTTGGGGATTTGATGAAATTTTAACTCTCTTTAGAGAAGAGAGAGGTAAACATTTTGACCCTAAACTTATAGATGTTTTTTTTGCTAATTTAGATAAATTTTTAGAGATTAGAGATAATTATATAGACAAAAGTTGCGAAATATAAACTACATAATGATTCCAGCTTTTTTTCTTCCCTTTTTTTTTATTTAATTTAATTGTTATTCAAAATTTTTTAAGTTATAATAAAAGTAAATGTTATTTTTTTAGGGGTTTATATATGGATATAGTTAATTTAATTAAAGTTATAGATATAATTAAAGAGAATAAATTTAAAATTTTAACAAATTGTGTAGAAGAGGAATATATTGCTCAATTTTTTAAAAAACATATTAGAAAAGATGAATTTGTAGATAATTATGGTAGACACATAATTGATTATCTTATTGATATAGTGAAAAATCG
>JADGEE010000087.1 GCA_016744535.1 Campylobacteraceae bacterium | reverse complement strand
AATACCTTTTAAAAAAAACTGAATTGCTTAGCTAAAAGTATATTTAAATATGGATTAAGTAAAATGACAAATATCTTGAGAAACTTAAAATTATATAAAAATTTGTTTAAAATCTTTGTAGAACTAATTAAAAAGCCCAAATCAAGAGAGGTTTATCTTTCTTAAAGAAAATATAACCGTGGAGTGAGATCAACTCCACACACGCTACACACCAAAAGAGTATAATCAAATAAAAATGGGATACTTTATGATAGAAAAGATAATTGAATCAAGTTTAAAAAATATATTTTTAATTTTAACTACAACTCTACTTTTAATAGGTGCGTCTATTTGGGCTATCAAAAATATCTCACTTGATGCACTTCCTGATTTAACACCACCTCAAATAATAGTTTCTGTTAAATGGGAGGGGCAATCTCCAAAACTTATAGAAGAACAAATTATATATCCACTTACAAATGCTTTGATGTCTGTGGCTAATTCAAAAACAGTTCGGGCTTTTTCATCATTTGAGAATGCACTAATTTATATTATATTTGAAGAGGGAACAGATTTATACTTTGCAAGAGACAGAATAAATGAGATACTCTCACAAGAAAAATCTAAATTTTCAAAAGAGGTTATGGTAAAGCTTGGAGCTGATGCGACAGGGGTTGGTTGGGTTTATGAGTATGCACTAACTTCAAAAGACAGAAGTTTAGATGAGTTGCGTTCAATTCAAGATTATCACTTTAAATATGGACTTTTAGGAGTTGAGGGAGTTAGTGAAGTAGCAACTATCGGAGGATTTGAGAAAAATTATGAAATATCAATAGATTCTGCAAAATTAGTTCAATATAATTTATCAATTGATGAAATAATAAAAGCAATTAAACAAAATAATAGAGATAGTGGTGGAAGAATTATAATAGAGAATGGATTTGAGAATATTATTCAAGCTAAAGGGTATCTGAAAAATATTCAAAATTTTGAAGAGATTGAAGTTAAAAATATAAATAAAATTCCTCTTAAAATAAGTGATATTGCAAAAGTAAATATAGTTCCTTCTTATCGTAGGGGAATGGCTGATTTAAATGGTGAGGGTGAAGTTGTCGGTGGAATTGTAATTATTCGCTATGGTGAAAATGCCTATCAAGTTATCAAAAGAGTTAAAGAGAAATTAAAAGAGTTAAAGATAGATGATATTGAAATAGTTGAGGCGTATGATAGAAGTAGTTTAATCGAAAAAGCGATAGATACACTAAAAAGGGCATTAGTAGAGGAGAGTATTATCGTTTTAATTGTTATTTTTTTATTTTTGTTTCACTTTAGAAGTGCATTAGTTATCTTAATTACTCTGCCTCTAACTATAGCAATCACATTTTTATTGATGAAACTATTTAATATCAACTCAAATATTATGTCGCTTGGTGGGATTGCAATTGCAATTGGTGCGATGGTTGATGCCTCAATAGTTATGATAGAAAATGCTCATAAACATTTGCAAAATAGACCAAATTTAAGCAATAAAGAGAGATTAGAGATAATTTTAAAATCAACTAAACAAGTTGGGCGACCGATATTTTTTGCCTTGCTTTTAATAGTCATCTCTTTTTTACCTATCTTTATGTTAAGCGGTCAAGAGGGGGCTTTATTTAAACCATTAGCTTATACAAAAACTTTTGCTATGAGTGTGGGTGCGATTTTAGCGATAACTTTAACACCGATTTTAATGCTGTTTTTTATTAGAGGTAAAATTATTGATGAGCGAAAAAATATCTTAAATAGATTTTTTATATTTTTATACTCGCCTCTCTTAAAAGCTTCTCTATTTTTAAGATATATTTTAATTTTAGGAGTTATTGCTTCAGTTGTCTATGGAGTCTTTTTATATCAAAAACAGAGATGGGAATTTATGCCACCACTTAATGAAGAGACTTTTATGTATATGCCTGTAACTCCTTATGGAATTAGTATCGATTTAGCAAAAGAATTAACCCAAAAAAGCGATAAATTACTTAAAAGTTTTCCTGAAGTTAAAAGCGTATTTGGAAAAGCAGGGCGTGCTGATACTTCAACAGACCCAGCCCCACTTTCGATGATAGAGACGATTATAGAGTTTAAACCGCAAAGTCAGTGGCGAGAGGGTGTGACTTATAAAAGCCTCTTAAATGAGATGGAAGAGAAGTTGCAAATTTTAGGGCTTACAAACTCTTGGACTTATCCTATTAGGGGTAGAATTGATATGCTTTTAACTGGAATTAGAACACCTTTAGGGATAAAACTCTATGGAGATAATTCAAAAATACTTGAAAAAATTGCAATAGAAATTGAGCAAAAATTAAAACAACTTAGTGTAACTCAAAGTGTCTTTGCTGATAAAAGCAATAGTGGCTATTTTTTGAATATAGATTTAAATCAAGAAGAGATTAATAAATATGGCTTAACTAAAGAGTCTGTTTTAAAATATGTTTATAGTGGAATTGGTGGGGCAAAAATTTCAACTTTTTTTGATGGAGTTGAGCGATACCCAATTAGTGTAAGATTAGATTCAAATGAGAGAGGAGATATAAGAGCTATTGAAGAGATTTTAATTAAAACTCCGATTGGATTTGCACCACTTAAAACTTTTGCAAATATCTATTATGAAGAGGGAGCAAGTGTTTTAAAATCTGAAAAAGGCAAAAAAGTAACTTTTATCTATATAACTCCAACTATTACATCAAAAGAGTATAAAGAGTTAGCTAAAAAAGCACTACAAGATTTAAAATATCCTGCGGGATATTATATTGAGTTTGCAGGTGAGAGTGAGTATTTAGAGAGTGCTATGGAGAGGCTTTTATATATAATTCCTATCACAATATTAGTAACTTTTATTTTAATTTATCTAGGATTAAACTCATTTAGTAACGCTGTTATTGTATTTTTAACAATTCCATTTGCATTAGTTGGAGGAGTTATTTATGTTGATTATTTAGATTTTAACTTCTCTATCGCTGTAATAGTTGGATTTTTAGCTTTAGTTGGAGTGGCGGTTGAGACTGCTATTGTTATGATAATTTATTTAGAAGAGGCAGTAAGTAAATTAAAAAATTACTCAAAAGAGGAGTTAAAAAAAGCTATTTTTGATGGTGCAGTTTTAAGAGTTCGTCCAAAGTTAATGACAGTTTTTGCAATTTTAGGAGGATTGATGCCAATTATGTATATAAATGGAGTTGGAAGTGAAGTTATGCAAAGAATAGCATCGCCTATGATAGGTGGAGTTATAAGTTCCTCTATTTTAACACTTTTAGTAATTCCAGCACTTTTTTATATTAAGATGATTTGGAAAATAAAGATTAAAGGCGATGAAAAGAAAATTTCTATTTTTAATAAATAGTTTTATAAATTATTTCTTTTTAATCAAAATTCTTTTTAAGTGACATATCCCAAGCAGTTAAATATTCATTTGGAGTTGCATCATCTCTACATTCTTGTTCAAGCTTAAAAAATTCTAGTTGTCTTTTTCGTTTATTTATAATACAATTAAGCCCTAATATTTTTATCATATACTCTACATCTTCTATCTCTTTATTTGTTAAATTAATATTTGGAAAAAATACGTCTGTTTCAAAACCTGATTCTAAATATTTATAAGGGTCATAATCTTTAGAATCAGGTTTTAAAATAGAATTTATACGCTTACTTTTTTTTATATTACGATTAACATGTGCATCTACAATAAATAAGTTATCCAATAGCCAAGCCTTTTTAGGCTTTAAACTTTCATCAAAATGCTCTAAATCACCTTTAATACAGTGTTTATCATTTTTTGTTAACTCTTTTTCATACTCTTTTTTATTCCAATTTTTTTTATCAATAAACTTTTCAGGACATAAAGGTTGTTCTGTATAAGCACATAAACCACCTTGACAATGTAAAAGGCTCATTTTAATATCATGATAATATTTAAAACTAGAACTACTATATGGAGGATGGTCATTATCTCCTAACTCATCTAACCACTCTTTATACTCATTTGATAATATTTTACTCTTATCTATTTTTCGCATTAGTTATATAAACCCAATTTTTTTGAAAGTTTTTGTAACTCTTTAAATTTTTTCTCTTTCTCTTCAATATTTTTCATAGCTTTTATCTCTGCTTTTAGCGTAGCATATTCCATTAATTTTTTTTCTCTAACACTAAAATTAGAGTCTTCATTTAAATCAAAAATATCTGTTAAAATACCTGTCCAAGTTAAATATCTAGGGTCTAAGAAGTAGTTATTTCTATGATTTTCTTCTTTAAAATATTGCTCTCTATAAATTTGATTATTTTCATCAAATTTCAATTCTACCACTTCCCAAGGCTCAAAACTAGAAGCAATTAATGGTGAGTGTGTAGCCACAATAAGTTGATTATTACTTCCTATACTCGTATATAAATCTGTAAGCTGTGTTTGAATATTAGGATAAAATGATATTTCAGGTTCATCAATCAATATCATACTATCTTTTGGATTATAAATTTTAAGAGGTATAAATGTAGAGAGTAAATTTTTTGTTCCTGTACTTAAATTATCATATTTTATAATATTACCATTTGATAAATCTCTTACAGTTAAATCATTATAGCTATTATGATTTTCATCTATTTTTGCTAACTCTAAATTGAATTGATTTAAAAAACTATTTACTTTACTAGAGATAGTATCTAAAATATTCTCATTCTCTCTTAACCACTTCTCTTTATCTTTTTTGGCTTGTTCTGCATATTTTGTATCACTCATTATTTTATTAAAAAGCATAGAATCATATTTTTTCTCTTCTTCTTTATGATTTTCAATTCTATCTCTTATCAATTCCCAAGAGTTTTCACTTCCATCATTGATATTTATAATATTTCTATCTATAAAGTTTTTAGATTTTAACTCTTTTACTGATTCTTCAATTGAGTTGTATTTTTTATTTATTATTGCTATTTTTTCATCTATAGATTTTAATGAATTTTCAAAGCCACTTATACTAGAATAATTAGAAGCATTGTTAATAACTTTTTGTCTATGTTTATTAAATTCATTTAGTAAAACTCTATCCGATTCACTCATTTCAACTTGTTTATTTTTATTATTATAATTTAAATTAAATGACACTCTATCTGCACTAATAAAATATTTTTTTTCATTCTCTAATAATTCTATATCTTGAGTTGAATTTATTTTTGAAGTTGTCTTTGTAAATAGTGTTTCACATAATATATTGTTTTGAGTTATAAATTTACTTGTAATATAAGAGTCTTTAGTAGTATCTTTAGGAAATTCACTAAATGGAAGATATTTATTTACTTCTAACTTTGAAAAATCCATAACAGAGTTTTTAATAATATTGAGTAAATTTGTTTTACCAGTACCACTCTGTCCAATAATACAAATTTTATCTAAAGATTGCCCCTCTTTTTTATACCCTTTTGGATAAGTTAAATCTAACTCTAAATTTTTAAATTGCATGTAGTTACTAATAGTTAAACTACATATCTTCATTTAAAACCACTCTTTGATTTTCCAATTATATAACCTACCACAACTAATATTAGCAATATTAAAATTTGATTATTCATTTGTTATTAATCTCCATATACATAAACATGAAATTTTTAAATATAGCTATTTTAATACAAAACTCATTTTTTCTTAGTTAAAATGTTTATATTTAAAAGAGATAAAGGTAAATAGTGAAAAGATATTTTATTATATTTATTTTTATTTTACAACTTTTTGCAGATGTAAATTTAAGTGATAAGTTTAATTTTTTAGATAAAAAAATTGATGTACAAAATTTAAAAAATGCAGAACTAATGTTACTTATAAATAATCTTACATCTGTACAGTATCAAAGACAATTTTTAGAACTTAATAATGTCGTTATGAATATAGACACTGAAGTTAAAAAACAGAAAGTAGGAATTGATTTAATAATAAAACATCAACTAAAAAGATATGAAAGTTACTTAAAAGCACAACAAGACAAATTTGACACTACTCTAAAAGCAACACAAGAGAGATATGAAGTTGAATTAAAACAACAAACTTATATTTTTGGTGTAATATCTACTTCATTTATATTTATTTTTACTGGTTTAAGTTTTTTTGGATATGGTAGAATAAAGAAACACATAAATAAGAAAGTTAAAGAAGACATAAAAAGTAACCATATAAATATTACTAAGGAAATGGTTAGTGATTTAATAAAGAGTGATGATTTTATAAATACACTAAAAGCTGAAGTAAGTTTGAAAGTGGAATCAAAGTTTGATGATATGAAAGATAAATTAAAAAAAGATGAGAAAGAAGTTGAAGAAGATTTTAGTTTTACAAAAAAGGATACATAATGAGATATGTAGAGAAATATAGAGATGAAGCAAATGAGTTGTTAAGAGATAGTGATTTGTTTGAAATACCTATAAATATTGAAGATTTAGCAAAAAAATTAAATATAGAAGTTCGATATAAAGATTTAAATAAATTAAGTGGAGTAATTAAATATACTCCTTCTAGTGATAAAGTTATAATAACAATTAATAGTAATGATTTTGAACTTAGACAAAGATTTACATTAGCACATGAAATAGCACACTATATACATGATATAAATTTTGAAAAAGAAAAGAAGATTGAAGACACTATATCATCTCAAACACACTTTAGAAAAGAACCTCTTAGTCCAATTGAAAGAAGAGCAGATAAATTTGCTAGTGATTTACTTATGCCGAATGAGTTATTTAAAAAAGAGGTAAAATCAATAGTAAAAAAACTTTTCCCAGATAGAGAAAATTTTAATTTTGAAGTAAGAGAGATATACAAAATTGTTAAAGATACAAGTAAATTATTTGGAGTAAGTAAACCTGCTGTAATCTATAAATTTAAATCATTAAAAATTACAGATGAAAAATTAACAAAAGAACTTTTTAATTATCATTATGAAAATTAAATTTACTTAAAATACTTCTCAATCAAATTAAGTAAATTCTCTCTTAACTTCTCATCAAAACTATTTAATTCACTCTTTAACTCTAATATTAATTTATCTTTTTCACTAATTGCACCATTAAGTCCAAGCAGATTTACAAAACTATTTTTATCTTCATCTCTATTTGCACTTTTACCTGACTCGCTCTCATCTTGAGTAACATCAATAATATCATCTTGAATTTGAAACATTAAACCAAGTTTCAGACCAAAATCATAAAGTCTAATTTGATAATTTTTATCTAAATTTGAGATAATTGCACCCATTTTAAGTGAACTTGCAATTAGTTTTGCAGTTTTATTTAAATGCAAAATTTTAAGTTCATTTAAATTTAATTTTTTATCTTCAAAATAACAATCTATCGCTTGACCTAAAACCATTCCACTAAGAC
Source organism: Campylobacteraceae bacterium (assembly GCA_016744535.1). GTDB lineage: Bacteria > Campylobacterota > Campylobacteria > Campylobacterales > BB28 > BB28. The sequence continues at coordinate 4,295 of JADGEE010000087.1, read as the reverse complement.
CACCATTTAGTGATAATTCTTCTATTAATTCAACTTTTATATCGCTACTAAGTGGTGCTGTTGATATTAAATAAAAAGCGTGAGTATTTAATCCATCACCGACTAAAATAGCTGTTACTTCATCATAAGTTTTATGTAAAGTTGGGTGTCCTCGTCTTAAATCAGCATTATCCATTGTTGGTAAATCATCGTGGATTAATGAGTAAGTGTGAAGTATTTCAATAGCTAAAGCAATACTAAGTGAATTTTCAATAAGTAAAGGAGTAAAAGAATCAACTACCGATAAGAGTAGCTTAGGTCTAAATCTTTTTCCCCCAGCATTTAACATCTCATTTGAGGCTTTTTCAAAGTATGGGTGAAAACTCTTTAACTTAAGAGAGTTCTTTTTTAAATAATTCTCAAACTTATCTTCAATTAGAGAATTAAAGTTACTCAATTTTTCATATCTCCAAAAGGATTCATTCCTCCAACCATCTTTAAAGCACTCTGTTTTCTATCCTCTTCAACCATTTTTACAGTGTCATTTATAGCACTAATAAGTAGTATTTGCATAGATTCTTTATCTTCAAGTAGAGAATCATCAATTTCAATATCAATTACTTCATTTGAACCATTCATAGTAACACTAACCATTCCACCACCACTTTTTGAAGTGAATTGTTTATCTGAATTTTCCTCTTGAAACTCTTGAGCTTTTTTTTGAATTTCACCTAGCATATCGCCTAAATTTAAATTATTTAACATTTTTTCTCTTTTATAAACTATCTAAAATTTCACTTATATTATTATTATCATCAACTAAAACTATTTTTGGCCGATAACTTTTTAACTCTTCTTGATTATAAGTTGCATAAGCAACAATAATAACCTTATCACCGATACAAACTTTTCTAGCAGCTGCACCATTTAAGCAAATATCGCGTTTTCCTCTTTCACCTTTGATTACATAAGTAGAGAATCTCTCACCATTATTGATATTTAAAATTTCAACTTTTTGTCCAACCATAAGTTTTGCTTCGTCCATTAAGTCTTCATCAATAGTAATTGAGCCGACATAATTTAAATTAGCGTCAGTCACACTAGCTCTGTGAATTTTACTAAAAAGCATATCTATTGTCATTGCTCTTCCTTATCTTCCTGCCATCTTTAAAGCTTGTTCTATACTAAGCGCTTCACTCCAAGCTTCTTTCGGAATTAAGAACTCTTCAACAGGAGTTCCACCCATAATATGTTCATCTATAATTTTATCAATTTTTTCTTTATTTAAACCTACATACATAAAATGCCCAGGTTCTATTAACATAACAGGACCTAATGAGCATCTATTTAAACAGCCCGATTGAACTGGTTGAACTGCACCCATAATTCCTTTTTCCATAATTTTTCCAGCCATATATTGAAACAAATCCCTATTTTCTGCTGTAACACAAGCAGGTTTTGGAAAATTTGGATTTTTTGGTACTTCACATTTTAACATATAAAAAGTTGGTTGTGGCATTGATTGATTAAACATTTATTTATATCTCCTAGAAATTTTTGTGCGATTTTATCAAAAAAAATTGTTATTTAGATTAAACCAAGTGACTTTTGTACTACTATTCTATCATTAAAAGGAATTTGTTCATCTGCTATGATTTGGTACTCCTCATCACCCTTACCAAGAATTAGGACTATTTCACTCTTATTTTGATTTTTTAGAGCAAATTTTATCGCCTCTTCTCTATTTTCAATAATTTTTACTTTCTCTCTATTATCTATACCATTTAAAATATCTTCTATAATATTTAACGGTTTTTCACTTCGTGGATTATCATTTGTCAATATAATTTTCTTAGCAAAAATTTCAGCATTTTTACCCATTAAAGCTCTTTTTGATTTGTCTCTATCTCCTCCAGCACCAAATACAACTGTAATATCAGAATTTTTAAAACTATCAAAAACTGATTTCATTCCATCAGGAGTATGAGCAAAGTCAACTATAACAAGTGGCTCTTCACTTATAACCTCCATTCTACCGCTAACTCCGGCAAAATTATCAATCTCTTCACAAATCTCTTTAATAGGCTTTTTAGTGAGTATCTGCACAGCTGAAATTCCTGCACATAAATTATATACATTAAAAAGTCCATATAAATTTGAGTGAAAAGTTTCTGTTTTATCATAAGCTTTAATGACAGCACTAACTCCATCATTAAGTGAATAAGCCATAATTTTAAAGATACTTGCAACTTCTAATGCGTAAGTGTAAGCATTTTTGAAATTAAACTCTATTTTTTTATCATCTTTATTAATTAACTTTGGTGACTCATCTGCAAAAAAACTATTTTTTATAGCTATATACTCTTGAAGACTCTTATGATAATCTAAATGGTCTTGAGTAATATTTGTATGAATTTTTAGTGCAAATTCAAGTCCCTCAATTCTTTGTTGTTCTATTGCGTGTGAGCTAACTTCCATTATAAAAAAGTCACATTTTTTTTCTGTTGCTAAATTAATATTTGAATAAAGTTCAAGTAGAGATGGAGTTGTGAGAGTTTTCTTTTTTATCAATTTATCATTTATAAAAAACCCTCTAGTACCGAGCATTGCAACACTATAACCTAAATCTAAAAGTAGAGAGTAAATTATAGCTGAAGTAGTAGTTTTACCATTTGTTCCAGTAACTCCTACTATTTTAATATTTAAATTTAGAAAATCTTTTAAATCTTCTGGATTAACTGAAACTTTTGCACCATTTTTCTCTGCATCTTCCATATATTTTTGTGAAGTTTTTGTAATTAAAAAAGCAGTTTTAGTGTCACACTCTTTTGAATTATCACTTATATATTTAAACTCACTTGCATTTATTTCAATTTTCAATATTTTTCTCACTTAATTTATCAAATAGTTTTCTAATTTGAGGGTCATTTGCAAAAATTTCAACAGCCCCGTCTAAATAGTTAAGTGCCATCTCATTAAATTCATACTCTATTAAATTATTTAAAAAATCTATAAATTCATCTTTACCAATAATTATAATTCTTGTACTAAACATAATATTTTCAAAAACTCTTTTAAAATCACCCTCTTTTTTTATTAATGCTTTAAAATCTTTATAAGAAATTCCATTTGCTTCATTTGCCTTAGTCTCTAGTGCATCCATTAGAGTGTTTGTAATTTTATCTGCATTAAAATCAAATGAATCAATTACTTCTTCTACAATTTCAGCAGCATCCTTTGGACTTCTCTTTTTTAAAATTAAATAGTAATCAAATATAGCTTGAGCCTCTTCCTCTTTTTCTATCGCCATATCACTTAAAATTGCACCAATTCTTGCATCTTTATCCATTGGATTCTCTTGCAAAATATTTGCATAATTTAGCATTGAATCTTTATATCTTTTTTGTAAAAATAGATCTTCTGCTTTTACTTTTTTATTATATAAATTTGTTTCCATTTAAATCCTTTTTAAACAGGAATATTAATTACTTCAATGTCAGGATGAATATAACTTTTTAAATTTTTTTCAACTATATGTTTTATTGTAGATGTACTACTTGCACATCCAATACACGCACCTTGAAGCTTAACATAAACTTTTGCATCTTTTACATTAACTAACTCAATTCCACCACCATCTAAAGCTAAAGATGGTTTTACTTTTGATTCAAGTATATTTTCAACTGCTGGTTTTAAATCATCATCACTAAATGGAAACATTTTTTTCCCTATATATATTAATATTGAATACTGAAAAATTTGATAAATATTAAACATTAACTTCTCTTAATAGTCGGTTAAAAAATAGATTTAAGTAAAATTATTGAGGATAAATGTGTGTAAATTCAAGAGTAGTCTGGCTACTACTCTCAAATAGGAGGTTAGTGAAAGTTTGCAAAATTAAATAAAAAATAAAAATTCTTACAATTTAGCTCTAAAGCACCTTTTATCTTTACCTGTTGAAAGTATATAAAATATGTGTGCTATTTGTGTGCTAAAAATTTGGATTTTAATAAATTAGCGTTGTGTTCTTTCACAGTTATTAACCCGTCAATATTAAAATTATAATATTTCAAATAAGTAGACAAGAAAAATTAAATTTTTACTCCTTTTAGATATAATTTTAATTATAAATTATGTAATTTTATAACAAGAAAGGAAATTATGTCAGAGGAGAAAAAAGAAAATTTAGTAAAAAAAGTTTGTAAAGAGTTAGGAGTAACTCAAAAGGAATTAAGTGAAATGTTTGGTCTTACAACATCAGCTATTTCACAATGGAATGAAGAAGTTCCTAAAGTAGCACAAATTGCTTTGGA
>JADGEE010000086.1 GCA_016744535.1 Campylobacteraceae bacterium | reverse complement strand
AAATTTTACCATTCTCTAATATATAGACAATATCGGCTTTTTGGATTGCACTTGCACGGTGAGCAATTATAATAGTAGTTCTACCCTCTAAAAATTTATCAATAGCATTTAGTAGATTTGATTCTGTTTGAGTATCAAGTGCTGAAGTAGATTCATCTAAAATAATAATATTTGGATCAGTTAAAATTGTCCTTGCTATGGCAACTCTTTGTCTCTGTCCACCTGATAATCTAACTCCATTTTTGCCAAGTACTGTATCTAATCCATCTTTTAAATTCTCTACTACATCACTTAACTGTGCGATTTCTAAAACTTTTAAAATATCTTTATCGCTAAATTCACGATTTAGAGTTAAATTAAGTCGTAAAGTATCATTAAATAGCATTGGATTTTGAAGTACAACAGATACATTCTCTCTTACTACATCAAGACCTATCTCTTTAATTGAGTCTTTATCATAATAGATATCTCCACTATCAATAGAGTAAAAACCTAATAGAATATTTGCTAATGTACTCTTTCCACTTCCACTAGCCCCAACAATAGCCACTTTTTTTCCTGCTGGAATATTTAAAGATATATTATTTAAAATCTTTTTATCACCATATCCAAAGCTTATATTTTTTAACTCTATTGAATTCTGTTTGGAAATTTCAAATGGATTTTGTAAGTGTGGATAGTTTGGTTCTTTTTTAAGTTTGAAAATATCATTTATTCTCTCTAAACTTCTGTTTGCATTAGCGTAAGAGTATTGAATATTTATTAACTCTTGAAATGGAGCCATCATAAACCAGAGATAACCAAATATTGCGAACATTTGACCTATACTTAAATCAGAATAGAAAACTGTAAAAATTGTAATTGCACGAAATATATCATAACCAACTATAAAAACAGTAAATGATAATTTGCTTGAGGCTTCACTTCTCCAAGAAAAGTTTATCCCACTCTCTCTTATCTCTTTTGCTCTATTTATATTACCATTAATAAAACCTAATTCACGATTTGATGCACGAATTTGACTAAAAAGTTCTAGTGTTTCACTTAGTGAATCTTGAAAAACCTCTATTGCTATATTTTCAATTCGTTTTAATTTAGAGATATTTCTGGCAAGTGTTGTTGTAAAATAAATTATAATTGGATTTAAAAATAGAATAAAAAGCCCAAGTTGCCAATGAATGTTTAATAAAATAATAGCTACACCAATAATAGAAAAGAGTGAAATCAAAAATTTTCCAACACTAGCACCGATAAAATTATCGATTGTATTAATATCAGTTACAAATTTTGAAGTCACAGAGCCACTTCCTAAAGCCTCATATTCGCTCATAGAGACACTTTGCAGATGATTTAAAAGTCGTTTTCTAATTTTAAATGTAATATCTTTTGAAATAATTGCAAAAATTTTTGTTTGTAAAATAGTTAATAAAAAAAAAGTTCCTCTTAATATAAGTGTTAACAAAAGAGTAATTATTATATAAAAAATTGGATTTTCATAGTTAAATATATAATCTATACTGTTTAATAAAGCACCTCGCTTATCAAGTAAAACTTCGTCAATTAAAAGTGGAATTAAAAGTGGAATTGGAATACTTGCTAAAGTTGCAAAAATAGCAATTAAATTACCTTTTATTAACTCCTCTTTATAACTTTTTACATAATTAAATAAATCTCTAAAACTGTACATTAAAAACCTTATTTTTTGTATTTTATTTAATAAAATAATATAATAAAACTATAAAACTTCATATTAAAGGTTAATAAATCAAATATTTAAAACGATAGAAAGTATAGAGAAAATAATAAATATAGATTATAGTTAAAAGAGAAAAACTATTGTGAATTAGCTTTAGTATTAAATTAAGTGGTCTTGATAAAGAAGAAAAAGGAGAAAGAAATAGAGTTTAAAATTGAGTTAAATACTAATTAAATATGTTATAATTAATTAAAAAAAAAGGTTAAGATGTACTCTATTTATCAATTAATATTAAGTAAATTTATTAAATTTTCAATAACTCCTATTGTTATACTACATATTTTACTAATTATGATTCTATTTTTAATGACAAATTATCAAGCAAAAGAGGTTAAGTCTGAGCTTAAAAATACTTATATATTGACTTTTGATAAAACTTCAGAAAAAATTGCTAACAATATTGAACTTAGGTTTGAACAAGCTTCACTTTCAGTAAAACAGATTCAATCTTTAACTGAAGAGATTTTTTCTAATCCACAAAATTATATAAACTCAAATTTAACACTTCATAAATATAAAAATACTTTTAGAGATGAAAAAAATGGATTGAGTTCAATTTTTACAACAGGAGTTAATAACTTATCTAGTAAAGATTTAAAAAATTTACAACTTTTATATTTAGTCTCTCCTATAATTAAAAGTGTAATGCAATCAAATGGGGATTTAATTAATTCAGCTTGGATAAATATAGATAAAAAATATACACTAACTCATCCATATATAGATATAAATAACTCAATTCCAACTGTAAATTTATCAAAATATAAATTTAATTCAAATGAGCCAATTTATAGTTTTAATAAAGATAGTCTGTTTGTTAATATGTATTTTAAAGATACAGTTAAAAGTGGTGAAATTGGAGCATTTTTATCACCAATTTATGCAAATAATAGATTAATAGGAATTACTACTTTGCATTTAACAATAGATTTACTTGCAAAATCTTTACAAAACTTACAACTTCCTTTTAACTCTTATGCTATGGTTTTAGATAGAGAAAATCGTCTATTAGTAAGTACAGATGAAAATAGAAGTTTTAATGATTTTAAAGTAACTTCTTTTTATAAAAATTACTTAAATAAAGTAAAAAATTTAGATGATAATTTATATAAACTCTCTGATTCTATTTTGGATTCTAGTGAAAATAAAATAATTTTTACAAAACATATTAAAAATAGTGATTTTAGAGTTATAATATCTACCGATAAAATAAATTTATTTAAAAATTTTGAGAGTGTTTTTGAAGAGTTAAGAGAAGTTGGATATATCGCAGCAATTCTATTTTTACTATTTTTTATATTATCACTTAGTGTTACACTTAAAGTTATTAAAAGTATTGCAAAACAGATTGCAACACCAATTGGAGAAGTTGTAAGATTTTCAAATCAACTAGGAGTTAATGAGAATTTAAGTATTAAATTAACTAATATAAAAGAGTTTAATGCACTAAGAAATAGATTAAGTAGTGTAAATATCAAACTTTGTGATATTTTAATTAAAGATAATTTAACAGGATTATACAATCGTAGAAAACTATTAATTGATATTGATAAGAGTCAAAAACAAGCTTTAATAGTTGCAAATATTGTCCACTTTAAACATTTAAATAATGTTTATGGAAGTGAAGCTGGAGATTTTATCTTAAAAGAAGTTGTTAGAGTATTTGAAGAACTATTGTGCAAAGATTGCTCTCTTTATAGAATTGGTGGAGATGAATTTGCTATTTTAATGCCTTTTTCAAATAAAAAAAAGTCTATTTTATTTGCTGATAAAAAAGAGGTTATTTTATTAATTAATAATATGGTTAATACATTTGCAAAACATATTATTAATTATGATGTATTTGAAATTGTAGTTGATTTTTATATGGGTGTTGGTTTTACTGATGATAATAAAATGGATTTAATTTCAAAAGCAGATATCGCTCTTTCTGAATCCAAAAGAAAGAGAGTTCACTACTCAATGTATAGTGAAGATTTGAAAACTAGAGAAATTTTTGAGCAAAATTTATTTTGGTGCAAAAAGTTAAAAGATTCATTAGAGGATGACAAAATAGTTGCATATTTTCAACCAATATTAAATTTAAAAACTAATAGAGTTGAAAAATTTGAAGCATTAGTTAGATTGATTGATGGAGAGAAAGTTGTAAGTCCATTCTATTTTCTAGAATCTGCAAAAAATATTGGAAGATTAAATCATATTACTAAAGTTATGGTTGAGAAAGTATTTCAAACGGCTTTAATTCATAAAAATTATCAATTTTCAATTAATATCTCGTTTAGTGACTTTGAAGATAAAGATATGATTGAATTTATAAAAATAATGTTAAATAAATATAAAATTCAACCTGAAAGAATAGTATTTGAAATATTAGAGACAGAAGCACTTTCAGATGAAGATGTAGCATTAGATTTTATAGTTCACTTAAAAGATATTGGATTCCAAATTGCAATTGATGATTTTGGTTCAGCCCACTCAAATTTTTCTCATCTATTAAAAATTAAAACAGATTATATTAAAATAGATGGGGCATTTATTAAAAATATAAATAGTGATAAGAATAGTTTCAAAATTGCTAAAACAATAATAGGTTTTTCTACATTGTTAGAGACAAAAACAGTAGCAGAATATGTAAGTGATGAGCATATTTTAGAAAAAGTTCAAAAAATGGGTGTTGATTACGCACAAGGTTTTCACATCTCAAAGCCTATGTCAAGAGAAGAGTTAGATATTTTTTTAGCTAAAAAGGGTTAAAAATGTTAAAAGAAGTAAGTGCTAGAATTTTAAAAGGGTTTCTCTCTCTAATTCCAATTATTATAACTTTAGCTGTATTTAATTATATGTTTTCCCTATTTGAAGATTTTTTTGTTTTGATTTTTGGGTATACAAATAGAAATATTTTTATTACTATTTTTACTTTTTTATCTTTAGGTTCAATTCTTTATTATATAGGTTTTTTACTTGAAAAAAATAGAGAATTTATACTACTTAAATTTACAGAAACAATTATAAAAAAAATACCTATTATAAAATCTATTTATAGTGTACTAAAAGATATGGTAAATCTTTTTTCAAGTAAAAAAGATGATTATAAGGGAGTAGTTTATATTCCTGTGGGTAAAGGAAAAATAATGGGATTTATTACAAGAATTGATAAAAATGAATTAACTGTATTTATTCCAACAACGCCAAATCCAACAACAGGGTTGCTATTTTTTGTAGATGAGAGTGATGTTGAATATATAGATATTACAGTTGAAGACGCTGTAAAAAAGTTAGTTTCTCTTGGGGCTACTAAGTAAACAAAAAGATATTAAAGACTAAAACCTATCATAGTTATATCATCATTTCTCTCCTCTTTTGCTTGATACTCTTTTAAAGCATTTAAAAATATCTTTTTCTGTTCACTAAACTCTTTAGTATAATTCTCTATTATTAAATTTTTGACTCTCTTTTTTCCAAATGGAAAAGATTTACTACCTCCATTTTGGTCAATAAAGCCATCAGTTGTTATATAAAAATATTTTTGACTATCTAAGTTTATTTCATAATTTTTAAATTCAAAATTTATGTTGGAGTCTTTATATCCAATACTCTCTCTATCACCTTTAATTACCTTTAAATCTCCATTTTCAATATAAAAAAGCGGTGTATTTGCAGAGGCAAAAGTTATTTTTTTATCTTCTCTATCAAAATATAAAACTGCCCCATCAAGTCCAGCATTTGATGCTGTGTCACTACTATTTTGATTTAGTGTAGTTTTAATTTTTTGATTTAACTCAAATAAAATTAGTGCAGGATTATTATAGTTATTTTTACTAATTATATTTGAAATTGCCGTTTTTGTTATCATAGTCATAAAAGCACCTGGAACACCGTGTCCTGTACAATCTATTATAAACATTAAAAACCCATCCCCAAAGTCATAAGGAGTTTTTCCAATATCTTCAAATAGATAAATATCTCCTCCAACTATATCTTTTGGCTCCCACATAATAAAATTTTTAGGAATATTATTATTTATTACGAACTCTTTTGGCATAATAGAATTTTGAATCATAGATGAAAAATTAATACTATCCGTTATTTTTTTATTTTTAATTTTTATCTCTTTTTGAGCGTGGCTAACTGCAATTAACATCTCTGTTTTTAAAATTATAGTTTCAATTAAAACTGGTTTGTGAATAAATTCATTTGCACCATTTTTTAAAAGTTTAGAGATTAAATTTTGGTCTCTTGTTGTAGAAAAAATTATAATTGGAAGGTCTAAGAAATCATCTTTTGTTCGAATATGATAAATTGTATCTTCACCATTCATTATAGGCATATCTAAATCAAGCAGTATAATATCAATTTTTTCTATTTTTAATTTTTCTATTGCAACTTTTCCATCTTCTGCTGTTATAACTCTGTAATTTCTATTTTCAAATATAAATTTTATATATGCTCTTATTATTCTAGAGTCATCTACTACTAAAATAGTAATATCTCTATTATTATTATATTTAGTAATTAACTTTATAGTTTCGCTTACAATAAATTTTATTGGATTATTTTTGGAAAAATAGTCAAGTATTCCAAGTTTAAATAACTCTTCTCGATTTCTAGTATCATCATTTGAAGTTAAAACTATAACTTTAGCTTTCTTTAACTCATTTAACTCTTTTATAACTTTATCACCCTCACAATCTGGAAGAACTAAGCTTGTAAGTATAAAGTGAATATCATTTTTTAATATAATCTCTTTTGCTTCTTTTCCTGAGTGTGCTTGAAAAATATTCAAATTATTAGACTGCTTTAATAACTCATCTTTTAAACCAAAGCTTATCATTTTGGAACTTTCAATAATAATTAAATTATACCCCATAATTAACCTTTATATATTCCTGTTAGCTTTAGCTTCGTGTAGAGAGTTTTCAACCTTCATCACATAATCGTGTAAATTAACCTTATGGTCATATTCAGCTATCCCAAAACTACAACTTAAAGTATTTCCAATTGTATTAAAATTAAATTTTGTAACATCCTCTCGTATTTTTTCTACCATAATTTTTCCACCCTCTAAATCTGTATGTGGAACTATTACTAAAAATTCGTCTCCATTCCAACGAAAAAGCATATCTGAAGTTCTAATTCTTTTTTTAACTACATCTGCTAATTCTATTAAAATAAAATTTCCTATTAAGCTACCATTTTCATTATTTATTTTTCTAAAATGGTCAATTCCAAAAATAACAAGAGTAAGTGGTGCTTTATATCTTTTTGTTTTACTAATCTCTTCCTCTAAAAAACTCTCAAATGCTAATCTATTATAAGCTTTTGTTAAAGTATCAGTAATAGATAGTTTAACTATGGTTGAAATTTGGGGCATATGTTCAATCCCATAAACTCTTTTCATATAACCATATCCATTAAACTCTTGATCAAGTCGCTCTTTTACTTCATTTTTGCTTAAATTATTACTACCTATTAAGTCAGCTATTATTTTAAAGATTGTCATTTTTAACCTTTATTAGTTTCACATATCAATACTCTAATTACAAACCATTTTGCAATATCTAAATTTGAATACTCAAACTCTCTTTGACTAAGAGGAATTGCTTCGTCACTTAATTTACTTCCAATTATCCCAGAAGCTAACATAAATGCGATAAATGATGTAAATCCTATGAATATGTCACTATAGTAATATCCCATAATTATGCCTAATATTATAGGTGAATAAGATAAACTAAAATAGATAAGATAAACTAATAAATTACATTTAAAAGTTTTAATTTTTGGTAACACTTCAATTGGTGGAATATTTTGCATATATTTTCCTAATTAATATTATTCAATTATACTCTATACTCTTCATAGTTTCCTCTAAAATCAATGATAGTTCTATCAGGTTTTATCTCTATTATTCTATTTGCAAAAGCATCAATTAACTCTCTATCGTGACTTACACAAATTACATTGCCGTTGAAGTTATACATAGCTTCACCCAAAGCGATAATTGACTCTAAATCTAAATGATTTGAAGGCTCATCTAAAACTAAAAAATTTCCATTTTCTAACATCATCTTAGATAACATCATTCTATGTTTTTCACCACCACTAATATCTTTTATACTCTTTTGTTGCTCCTCTCCGCTAAAAAGCATTCTACCTAAACAACTTCTAATTTCATCAATATCTCTTTTAGGGTCAAACTCTTTTAACCACTCAAATAAAATTTGGTCTCCTGAAATTAAATCAGTTGTATTTTGAGGAAAATATGCAGGTGTTACAGTTTGCCCCCATTTAACTTCACCTTTATCAGGTTTTATTTCTTGCATAATCATTTTACATAGAGTTGTTTTTCCAATTCCATTTGGTCCAATAATAGCAACTTTATCACCAGTTTCAAATCTTAAATTTAAATTTTCAAATATAACTTCATCATATTTTTTTGAGATATTAATTAGCTCTAGTGCTTCATTTCCTATTTCTCTATTTGGTTTAAATACAATACTAGGATCTCTTCTAACTGATGTTTTCATATCTTCAATATTTAATTTATCCAACTGCTTTTGACGACTTGTAGCTTGTTTTGCTTTTGAAGCATTTGCTGAAAATCTACTAATAAAGCTTTCTAATTCCTCTTTCTCTTTTAACTTTTTATCTCTATCCATTTGAGCCTGTTTTTGAATAAGTGTTGAAGCCATATACCAATCATCATAATTCCCAGTAAATGAGCGAATTTTTTGGTAATCTACATCTAAAATATTAGTTACAACTGCATTTAAAAAGTGTCTATCGTGTGAGATAACAACCATTGTTCCTTGATGTCTTTTAAGTTGCTCTTCAAGCCACCCAATAGCATTAATATCAAGATTATTTGTAGGCTCATCTAAAAATAGAATATCAGGTTTTGGAAATAGTACTTGTGCTAGTAATATTTTAAATTTATCAGCATTAGTTATTTCACTCATTTTGTTATAGTGCATAGATGTTGGAAATCCTAAGTCTTGTAAAATTTTCTCTATTCTAACTGTACATTCATAAGTTGGATCTTCTTCTACGCACACTACTTCAAGTTTAGCTAAACGGTCATTTATCTCATCTGTAAATTCAGGACTCTCATAAAGTTTCTCTTTCTCTTTTGTAGCATCATATAGTCTCTTATTTCCATAAAGAACGGCATCAGTAATAGTAAAATCTTCAAATGCAAATTGATTTTGTCCTAAAACTCCAACTCTAAGTCCATTCTCAATTGAAATATCCCCACTTGTATACTCAATTTCACCTGATAAAATTTTTAAAAATGTAGTTTTACCCGCACCATTTGCACCAATTAATCCGTATCTCTTATCACGGTCTAATTTTAAATTTACTTTTTCAAATAAAATTCTCTTTCCATAACTCATTGTTAAATTTATTGTTTGTAACATTACTCTCTTTCTATAGTTTTTATTTTTTTAATCTATTTTTTAAAATCTAATGATAACAAAATTTTTTGAATATTTATACAATTAGTTATTAACTCTTCATCTAAGTAGTGAATATCTGTTGCATCTTGATTTATTAAAATAAATTTTTTCCAATCCATTAAATAATCTACTATCTTTTGTAGATAAGATAATAATTTTTCATCATTTCTTTTAGTCAAATTTTTAAGTTCAATTTGAGAAAGAATATCAAATAATAATTCCAAAGACTTTCTTAGTGTATCAAATTCAGCTAACATTTTCAAAATAATCAAATCTTTAGATAATAGAGCTTTTACACTTTCAATTAACTCCATAGTTACACTATCTTCTCTATTTAGAATACTCTCAATTTCATACTCTAACTCATCTATTAATTCTATCTCTTCTAAAATATCTGTATTATATTTAAAAAAATCAATTTTATCTAAATACTCTTTTGCTGAAATTTTATTAGATTCTTTATTTGAAGACTCCTCTTTTAAATCTACTAAATTTAAATTCTCTTTTAATTTATCTACTTTTTCATCTGAAATATTCTCTAATATTTTAGATTCCATATCTATTATTACTAAATCATCTTTAGCTAACTCTTTTGTTTTAATTAACTCTTCAATATCTCGTTTTATCTTTCCTATTAATTTATGATATAACTTTCTAAATTTTAAATTTATTTTTGTTAATTGAGTGTTTTTCTCATCTAACTCTTTATATAACTGTTTATTCAATTTCTCTTGGTGTATAACTTTACAACTCTTATATAAAATATATAAAAGTTGCTCTTCACTATTTGGTTTCAATAAAAAGCCATCAGCCCCATTGTTTAAAAGTTCAATAAAATACTCATTTTCATCATAAGCAGACATAAATATAACTCTCTTATTTATATCTTGTTTTCTAATCTCTTTTAAAAACATTATTCCATTCATTACAGGCATTTTAATATCACTAATAATTAAATCAAAATAGTTGTCTTTACACTTTTTTAATGCTTCTTTCCCATTAAAAGCACTCTCTACACGACTAAAATATCTTTTTAATTTTCTCTCAAGCATTGTAACAATTAACTCTTCGTCATCAACTATTAAAACACTCTGTTTTGATGCATATTTTTTTAAATCTTTTTCACTAATTTTTAACATATTCTCCTCCCTTCACTCTTTTATTTATTAAATTTTATTTGAAATATAGCCCCATCTTTTGAGTTTTTTACACTAAGTACCCCACTCATATGTTTCTCAATAATAATCTTAGACATATAAAGCCCTAAACCTGTCCCTTGTGATTTATATTTAGTTGTAAAGTATGGGTCAAAAATTTCACTTATAATATTATCATCTATTCCACCTGTATTATCAATAACTTCAATATCTATATTATCACTACTTTCTATCAAATTAATTTCAATTTTTGGTAATTTAATTTTTCTCTCTATTGAAACATCTAAAGAGTTTTTTAATAGATTTAAAATTACTTGTGAAAACTCATTTTTATATCCTAAAATCAGATAATCTATTAAATTTAACTTTATTTCAAAACAGCTATCATCAAAACTTGGTTTAATTACTAAAATAGCATTCTCAATAGAATCTTTTAAATTAAATTTACTTTTTTGTTCATTTGGTGCAAAAAATTTTCTAAAATCATCAATAATATCAGACATATATATAATTTTACTCATACTCTCTTTTGTTAAATACTCTAAATATTCATCAGTTAGCTCTTTATTATAAAACGAATCTTTTAACTCTTGAATTGAAAGTGCTAATCCTGTTAATGGTTGTCTCCATTGATGGGCAATATTTCCTATCATCTCTCCCATAGATGCTTGGCGAGATTGTTGAAAAATTACATAATCTCTCTCTCTTAACTTATTTATACTCTCTGCAACTTTAGATTCTAAATTACTATTTGTATTTTCTAACTCTATATTTTTATTCCAACTATTAATTAATGAGTAAATTAGTGATAAAAACTCTTCATTTTTAATAGGTTTTTTTAAATAATATATATTGTTTTTTAAATCTTTTATTAACTCTTGCATATTTATATTGTCATATCCTGTAACTATTATTATATATATTTTTTCATCAATTTCTCTAATTTTTTTAGCAGTAGTGAATCCATCAGTTGGCATTATTTTATCTAATATACAGAGTGGAATTTTTCTATTTTGAGTATACTCATTTTTTAGTGAATCAATTAAATATTTTCCATCAGAAAATGTTTGAATATAATATTTTTCATCTTCAAAAAGATTTTTTCCATTTAAATCAAATATATTTTTATAACCCTCTAATATATTTTCATCATCATCTGCAATAAAAATTTTTTTATTCATCTGTTTTTTCCTAAATATAAAAATTAATTATATCAAAAAAATATTATTCTTCATAATAATATTTAGCAGTCTTTTTAATATCTAACTCTAATTTTTAATTTAATTATATTTTAACTCCTAAAAC
>JADGEE010000164.1 GCA_016744535.1 Campylobacteraceae bacterium | reverse complement strand
TTGGATAAAAGACCCTGAAATAGTCAATGAATTTGAGGGAGTTTGGATAAGAAAATATTAAATAAAAAAAATGTATAAAAACCTATACTTTTTTGAACATTTAAACACCTCTCAAAAAGTCCCTATTCTTAGGGGCTTAATTTCGTATAATTCAAAGACCTTTTTTAAACACCCAATTATTAGTAAAAACTAACAATTATAAACTTTTGTATTTAATTAGTATTTGAATATAATATATAAAAATATAATTTAAGGACTTTAAAAATGGTAACTTTAAATATACCCATAACAGACCAAATAACAGAAATATATATAAAAGAATATAACAAAATACACCAAGAAAATGATTTACAAGACTACTTAAAAAAAGTCGTAAAAGAAGCAATAGAAAAAAAGAGAATATTAGATGGTATAGAAGAGGCAGTTCAAGAAGTTAATGAGATTGAAGAGGGAATAAAGAGTGGTAGAATAGATGAGAGTAAGCTTCAAACTATGGATGATTTTTTAAAAAAATATAAATGATAAAAGTATTACCAAGTAAAATTTTTGAAAGAGAATTTAATAATCTTTTAAAAAAATATAAAAATATTATTAATGATGTTGAAAAATTGGTTAATGAACTAAAGGTAAATCCAAAAATTGGAATAGCCTTAAAAAATGGTGCTTATAAAATAAGAATTAAAAATAGCGACAACAACAAAGGTAAGAGCGGAGGTTATAGAATTATTACATATATTGTAAGAGAAGAAAGAGTTTATTTAATAGCTATTTATTCAAAAAGTGAACAAGAGAATATGTCAGACCAAGAAATAAAAGAGAGAATAAAAGGTTTATTATGAGTATAGTTTTAATTGAAGAGCTAGACAATATTACAATTGATTATTTCAAATATTAAGAGCTATGAAAAAAGTTATAATTTATACTAGAGTATCAACAAAAGACCAAACCACAGAGAGCCAAGTTTTAAAGTTAGATGAGTATTGCAAAAATCACGACTACAAAGTAGTAGTAAAATATGAAGATATAGGAACAGGTAAAAACACTAAAAGACCCAACTATCAAAAGCTATTAAATGATATTCACTTAAAAAGTTTTAATATTTTACTTGTGTGGAAATTAGACAGACTTTCAAGGAGCTTACAAGATTTAATGAATTTAGGGGAACTCTTAAAAGTAAAAGAGATAGATTTAATCACTTATGATAATGCTATTGATACAACAAGCCCAACAGGAAAATTAATGTTTCAAGTTATGGGAGCATTTGCAGAATTTAACAGAAATTTAATAGCTGAAAATGTTAAAGCGGGTATGGATAAAGCGAGAGCTAAAGGGGTAAAAGTAGGCAGACCCCAAACCCAACAAAAGAAGCTTACTAAAAAAGTGCTAGAGGTGGCTTATAGTATGAAAACAGCTCAAAAAATGAGTTATAGAGAGATAGCCAAAGAGTTAAATATAAAAAATCATAGTTCACTATATCAAGCTTTAAAAAAGTATGAAGAAAATTTAAAAAGTAATAAAAACAATTCAACTAATATATATGATTTTATACAAAAATAACTAACACTAATATTTATTTTTGTATTAGTATTAGTTATTTTATTAGTAGAGTTAGTTAGATATAATTTTAAAATACTTATTTTAAGGGAATAAAGTTTGCTTACTAATGTTTTTTAAGTATATTAGTGTTAGCATATATAAGTTAATTTTTAAAGGTTTTACTAATGGAATTACTAACGATTGATGAAGCAATTAAGTATTTTGGTGTTAATTCAAAAGAAGCTATATATAACAGGGCTAGAATAGGCAAAAGCCTAAAAAGAGTAGAACAAAACGGAGCAATATTATATCAAGTTTTGAGACCTAAAAAGACTAATGAAAAAACTAATATTAGTAAACAAAAATCTACTAATGTTATTGATGATATTAGTGTTAGTAAATTAGACTTAGAAATAGCCGAGTTAAGGGCAAAGCTAGAGGGTAAAGATGAACTAATACAAGAAATTAAAAACTCAAAAGAAGAAATTTTAAAATCTAAACAGGAACAAACAAAGCATATAGAAACTTTACAAGCTACTTGTAATTATTTAGTTGGAGAAAATAAAAGACTTTTACAACTTCAAGCCCCACAGAAAGAGCCAAGCGAAAATATAATAATAAAGCAGACCCCAAAAGCTCAAAAAACCGAAGAGCCACAGGATGAAAAACCCCAAAATTTAAAAATTGATTTATCAAAAAAGCTTTTAGATGATGGACTAAACGAAAAAGAGAGAAAGAGAGTAAAGGCAAGATTTAACAAGAGAATAGGCGAAAGAGGAATAATTAAAGAGCAAGGGAAAATATATATTTCAAAAAATGAAAATTATGAGGATTTATTAAAAGTATGATTTTTAGATAAATTGAAATTTTGGATTTAAGACACAATAAAACTAACGATTTTTCGCAGAGAAATTTTATATATAAACCCTCATAAAACCGCTTTTTAAGAACTAACAGAGTATAATTAAAAACTTCAAAAAATCAAATTTATAATTAAAAATTTTATGGCTTATTTAAGCCAATTTCTACAAAATCAATTTTAACCCACTTAATAGCCTCAATTTTTAATCTTATATGTTTTCTAGTATGTTTGTACCTTTTTTTAATAAAAATGCTTTCTAGGTAGTAAAAAATGAATTTTAAAGGTACTTTTGAAG
>JADGEE010000085.1 GCA_016744535.1 Campylobacteraceae bacterium | reverse complement strand
TATATAAAGATTTGTTTAAAATCTTTGTAGAACTAATGAAAAAGCCCAAATCAAGAGAGGTTTATCTTTCTTAAAGAAAATATAACCGTGGAGTGAGGATAATGACTTAAATAGAAAAGCTTTTTTAAATGCTGATATATTAATTACACCTGTTGGAATTAGTCAAATTGAATTATTTGGATTACAAAAATTTAGAAAAACTATTTTACAAAGCTATAAAGAGAAGTTTGGGAAAATAATTAAAACTAATGTTTTATTAAACAATGTTGATAAAAGAAGTAAAAAAGAGATTAAAAAAGTTAAAGATTATATCAAAGATAATGAAAAATATTTCAATTTTTTAAATGCGATTATTTACTCTAAAAGCGATTTAAAGAAAAGTTATGGAGCTGGAATGAGTATTGAAGAATATAATAAAAACTCTGATAGCATCATTGAATTTGAAAATTTAATAAAGGAGATAGGCGTAAATGTCTAATAAAAAAGATAATAAAGTAGTAGAAATAGATGAGTTAAAAGAAGATGATATGAAAAAAAAGCCTAGAGCTAAAGGGCAACCACCAAAGCCACTAGCTTTAAAAAAGACACAAAAAGTTTATATTAATTTAACAATGGATGAAAAAAACTATTTTGATGAACTTGGTGTTAGAATGGGAATAAGTGGCTCTCAACTTGCAAGACAAGCACTAATGGAGCAAGGATATATTCCAAAACCAAATTTAAATTTAAATTTAGGAGATAATGTTCAGAATGAAAAAGTAAAAGAGAATAATAGTAAGAGTGGCAATAGTGCCGACGATGAATTAAAAAAATTAATGGAATAGAAAAAAGGAGTATTTATGAAAAAACCAGAAAAAGGTATATTTTCTGCAGTTATTGGAACAAGTAAAAGTTTATTTTCTGCACAAGTGTTAGCATCATATTTATATTTAAAAAATAATAGAGACCAAGTCAAAAATGCTGAAACTCTATATAGTAAAATAAGAGAATATTCAAAAGATTGCAGAATAATATTTGTATTAAATCAAGCTATAGAATTTGAAATGAATGCTCTAAAAAAACAATTTAAGTATTTTTTTGGCAACGAACAATATGCAATAGAATCTTTTTATAATAAACTTAGATGATAAAAACCTCACTCCACGGTTATATTTTCTTTAAGAAAGATAACCGTGGAGTGAGGTAAATGACTTAAAAGAGCTGGTAGATGAACTAACTTTAGCTAATCGTTTATTAGAAGAGACTAACATAAAAGAGTTAAAAAAGATAAAATGCCGAAAAAATATCTTTCAAACTCTCTTTTACTTTAGCATTACTATTCTACTTTCATTTACCTTATATCAAAATTATCAACTTTCACAAAAAAATTCTATTTTAGAAAGAAAAATAGAGACTAATTTGAATTTAAATGAGAATTTAAAGATGAATAGAGAAGTTCATATATCAAATAATCCTCCTTCAAATAAACAAGCTATTAAAATATCAAAAATAACTCAATTTGGATTTATTCAAATAAATATAAAACTTGGGGTTGAAAGATATTAAAAATAAATTCCCCTCTCATAACTATAAGCTCTATACTCAACTTCTTCATAAGTTATAACCATTAAATCACTTTCAATATTATCTTCTACATTAAAAAAAAATTTTCCTAATTCAATATCTTTTGTTTTATTAAAATCTAAGTTGATAATATATTCACCCATCTCTTTTTTGATACTTTTGATTTTTGATTTTAACTCTAATTTATCTTTTAACTCTTTAGTTTTTCTCATTTGATTAGTTAAATTTACTATTTTATCGTGATAAAATTCATATAAACCATTTTTAGTTTCAATAAAAAAACATATTTTTTTTCTACTATCCATAAAATTATCAGCTAATAATTCATCTATTTTTGAAAAATTTAACTTTTTAATATCTTTTATCAAATCTATTCCTGTAAAACTAAAAACTTCTTTATAATAATCATCAATTAAACTTTTAATTCCTCTCTCATAAATTCCTTCTTTAAAGATTTTATCTATCTTATCTCTAGCTTTATCTATACTCTTTTCATTTGCATTTAGCATTAAGTCTTGATATGAATATGGTAAATTCCAATTTCCCTTTAATTCCCAATCAAATAAAAAAACATAAAAATTGCAAATATCTTTTAAGCCCTCTCTATTTACTCGTCCAGCACTCTGTATTATTGCACTAATTGGTGCAAACTCTCTAAAACCTATATCAAAATCTAAATCAACTCCAGCCTCAATTACTTGGGTAGAAATAACTATTATCTCTTTAGATTCTTTTATAGCCTCTCTAATTTCATTTAATTTTTTGTTTCTATCTATTGGAGTAAAATTTGAATTAATTAATATTAATATGACATTTGATTTATCTTTTAACTTTTCATATAAAAGTAGTGATTTTTTTATTGTATTTACAATAATAATTTTAGAATTTGCTTTTGAATTAACTATTTTATCTACTAAATCACTTAAGTTATTTATCTCTTTATCAAAAATTATTTTGTATCTATTTTTGTAATTATAATACTCATTTGAAAATATGTTTTTATGATTTATTAGTGATTCTTTAATATGTGGGATTGTGGCTGACATTAAAATAAAATAGATATTTAACTCTTTTGAAATTACCTCTAATATTTGAGAAAAAGAGTCTTGTAATTTTGCTGGAATTGATTGAATTTCATCAATAATAATAACACTATCTCTTAATTTATGAAGTTTCAAAAGTCTCTTATTTTTATTTGAAAAAAACATTTCAAGTATTTTATTTAGAGTTGTTACAATTACGCTATTTTCACTAAAAGAATCTAATATAAATTCTTGTTTTGAATAACTTATTTTCTCTTTTTCATTTTCTTCTTTTTTATCTTCATCAAATTTAACTAAATAATGTGATTTTAAAATATCATCAAAAAACTCACTATAAATATCATAAGCTTGGTCTATTATTGATGTATATGGAAGTGAAAAGATAAGAGTGGATAGATTTTTATCTTTTGCTAAAAGCAAGGCTAATCTTAGAGCAAGTAGAGTTTTGCCCATTCCAGTTGGAAGCTCTATTATAAAAATTCTCTCATTAGCACTTATATTTTTATAAACTTCATTTAATTCATTAATTGCTCTATTTCTTATTTCAAAAGTTTTTTTGTCTTTTACTTTAAAATTTTCTATTTTAGAATCTAGTAATTTTAATTGATTTGTATATTTAAATCTCTTTTGGGAATAACTCTCTTTAAAAGAGGCTTCATATTTATCAGCTAAAATAAGCATTGAAAAAGTTTCTCTTATTAAAAAATAATCTTTTATTTCAAAAGTTATATTTTTATTAATAAAATTTAATAAATTATTTTTCATTCTAATATCATTGTCATTATCATTATTAAATTTATTTTCAAGTACAGCTTTTAATTTTTCATCTACTTTAAATTTACTATTTTTTAAAACCTCTTTCACTTCATCAATATCATTAAAGTGAATATCATCACTAAAATAATCCTCAAAATCCTTTAGATTTATATGATGTGAATATATAGAAATAAAAACTATTAAATTCTTTTTTGTTAATTTTTTATTTTTTAATAACTCATTTACTAAATATAAATAAGCTCCTTTTTGTGAGTGTGGCTTTAACTTTTTACCTGAACTTAGAGCATTTTGATTATATTTTGTAAGTTTAAATATATCATGATACTCACTTGATATTTTAAACTCTTTACTTTCTAAATTAAATTTAGAGTTTTTGATATTTTCTATATGTTTATTATAATCATAATTGGGGTGTGAAAGTAACATTTTTATCCTTTAAATTACAGTTATATTTTTTAACTCTCTACCAATTATAAATTTTTTATTTGATTTATTTGAGATTCTATAAATTATAATACTATCCTCTTTTAAATCAGCTATTTTTTCTATTTTTGAGCTAAGTTCGATAAACATCGCCTCTTCAAGGTGTCCCTCATAAACAGAGTATTGAACTCGTGGCAAATATTTTGTTACTAATCTTCTAATCTTATTTGCCCTTGAATTACTCTTTGTATATTTTATGTCATAAAATAAAATTGTAAACATCACTAAACCTTAAAAGCAATAATCTCTATATCCACAACTATTGCAAGTTTTACTAAATTTAACTTTTGGTGGAGTTTTTTCAAAAATCAATTCCCTCAATTCTAATATTTTATCCTCTAATTCTCTAAAGTTTGTCTCATTTGGTTCAACTTTTAGCTTTTTACTTTTTGATTGTAAAACTCCAGTAATTACATTTATATTTGCAATTTTTAATAGATAGATATAAAATAGAAGTTGCATTTTACCTGCATTTGAATTTTTCAAACTCTTTTTAAACTCAGTTACAACATAACCATTTTTTCGTTTATCTATTTTATCAAATTTTAGAATATCAAATATATCTCTTTTATCTTCTCCTCTTAAATTTGCTAAAGTCCTACCCATTTGAATATTTTTATCAAGTTGATTTGCTGATATTTTCCGAATATATAACCAAGCCTCTTTTTTACAAGTACTCACATAATTTATTGAAGTTCCATCAATATTCTCGAAAATCCAATCTTCGATTTTTTTATTGTTGTAAATAAGGTTCATACACTCCACCTTCAACTACATATTTTTTGATTTTATTAACCTCTTTTATAATTATCTGTTTATATGTAAGCCCTCCATTACCTACTTTTACAACTTTGAGCAAAAAGTCTTGAATCTCAAAAAATATTAACTCTCTTGAATCTTTATTTAATTTATAAAGTCCATTCTCTTTATAAAATGATTTATTTGTAATTTTATTACTATTTATGAGTTTGAATATTATATTATCAGTAATAATTGGTTTAAAAATCTCTGCAATATCAAGATGAAGAGATAAATGTCTATAATTTGGTTCATGTAAAAAAGAGACTGAAGGGTTCATCTCTGTCTTATTTATTTGAGATAAACAAGTGGAGTAAATAAAAGAGTTTAAGTATGAAATCATCACATTTATTAAATCTAATGGAGGTCGTTTACTTCTTTGTACAAATTTAAAATATTTCTGATTTTTTACAATATCATTGAATAATTGATAGTAAGCTTTTTGAAAATTACCCTCAATTCCCATAAGTTCATTAATACTTTTAACATTTTCTATTTTAGAGACGAAAGTATCTAACTCATTTTTTACACTATAATTTTTTAAGTTACATAAAGCATTTAAAAAATGTCCTTTTGTTATCTGTTTTGCTAAATAAAGCCTTTTTTCATCATCTGAAAAAGTTTTAACTTGCTCTATCAAAACAAAACCACTCTTATTAACTTGCTCTTTTGAATTTGGAAACAGACTCCCACAATATCTATCATTATGATTAAAAAAGTGAATTAAAATATTATTATCAAGAAGTGAGCATAAATCATAAGAATCAAGTTCACTTTTACTTAAAAAATAAATCTCTTCAACTCCCTTTATTGGATAGGGGGTTCTCTCTTTTGTCTCTTTGTCTTCTATATAAAAATGTCCATTTATCTTGACTAAATTACTATCGCTTAAAATAAGTCTTGATTTGTAATTTTTAGATAATTTTTTTTCAATCATTACTTTTCCTTTAACTCTTTGATTTTTTGGACTTGCTTAAAAAACTTATTTTATTGTAATCCTCTTATTGAGGTTTATAATTTAAAATTGAGTTATTATTTTGAAATTGTAAGAGAGTTTCAATCCTCTTATTGAGGTTTATAATCTCTTGTAACTCATCTTGTAATTTTTCTAAATCGTGTTTCAATCCTCTTATTGAGGTTTATAATTATAATCCGTCCATATATTGAGCTGATAACGGTACCAGTTTCAATCCTCTTATTGAGGTTTATAATCCACTTAAATTTGCACCACTTAAATATGCATAACTGTTTCAATCCTCTTATTGAGGTTTATAATCTTGAAGAAATGAAAATTGATGAGGCTAAAAAAGCGTTTCAATCCTCTTATTGAGGTTTATAATACTGTTAGGCATTTTTAATTCTCTTGCTCTTCTAGTGTTTCAATCCTCTTATTGAGGTTTATAATATTTCAGTTCAGTAAAGACCGTTATGAGTTTACTTTGTTTCAATCCTCTTATTGAGGTTTATAATACTTAAATTTGCATCACTTAATTTTGCACCACTGTTTCAATCCTCTTATTGAGGTTTATAATGATTAATAGAGTTAGATTTGCTGGATTTGAAAGAGTTTCAATCCTCTTATTGAGGTTTATAATTCTTCTTTTATATAATCTCTTAAAGTTGTTGATAGAATTGTTTCAATCCTCTTATTGAGGTTTATAATAATGAATATTGTTTAATTTCTTTATTTGATAAACCGTTTCAATCCTCTTATTGAGGTTTATAATATTGTTTATCCTTTAAAATGTGATAATTTGTTTTTGTTTCAATCCTCTTATTGAGGTTTATAATCTTTAGATATGGTCTTTCATAATATTTTTATCAAAAAATAAAAACTTAAATTTTAATAAAACACTTAAAAGCATATCTTAAAAACTCCATATTTCAATCACTATTTAATTCTTAACTTTAGCTTTTAAAGTGTAGCAAATTTTAAATTAACTCTATGTTAAAACTATTATGAGGTATTTTGACATTTAAAATATCAACTTCATTTTTTAAAATTAATTCCTCTTTACTAAAATAAATATCTATAAAACTCTTATGTATTCTTTTATCTTCAATATATCCTCTAGGGATTGAAACTTCATCTATTCTAATATCCTCTTTAATTTTTCCAAAATCAAAACTATTATAAGTTGTAATTGAATTTATAATATTGCTTCTCTCTTTTGAAATAGATTCAATATTTAATAATTCATAATTAGCTGGATATTCACTATTTCCCATATATATGGAATAATGTGTTTCGTGATTTTTCATCATTTTAATAATTTTATTTTCATAAATAAAACCATCTACAAAAACTATATATGATGGCTTTAATAAAATCTCTCTTGAAGTTGGTTTTGATGTTATTTTCTTTTTCCTTTCTCTCATAAAATTTTTATAGTAATCTATATTTCCGTTTACTTTTTCTTCGACTCTTTCTGTGTAATATTTTATATAATTTTGCATATAACTCTTTTTGATGATATGTGAATTTAAAACAATTGAGTATTTAAAAGAGAAAAAATCATCTCTAAAAATATTATCCTCTCCAAGTATTGAACCAAGTAATCCACCAATAACAGTTTTAGATGGAATTGAGAGACTCTTTTGTTGACTTATTGTAAGTGGATCTCTAAAACTTCCCTTTGGGGACTTAAATTTAAATACAAACATAACTACCCCTTAAAAGTTATATTAACTTTTATTATCTCTTTTAAAATATTTTCATATTTTCTCATACTCTCATCAAGCCAAATACTTACCTCTTGTAAATCTTTATTTACACTATTTATTCTCTCTACTAAAACACTAAAATCTATCTCAATTTCAAAAATATCTCTAAAATTTTCACTGTTTTCAAAATCTAAAATAGAAATTAGCTCATTTAAAAGACCTATAAATTTTTTACTCTTACTGTTATATTTAACTTCTATTATCGCTCTTGGTTTTTGCCCCATTTTACTTCTTGTATTTAAAAACTTTGTACCATACCAAAAGCTATCCTTTAACTCTTCTATATCTATATCACTAAGTGGCTCTATATCGTTATTTTTTTGCTGTTTTAAAGCAGAGTATTTATTAATAGTTCCATACATTCCAAAAAGTGCATAAGGCAAATATTGATCTATTCTAAAAGTTTTTTGACTTCGCCCACCATTTTTTGCTTTTGTATTAATATAAGCCCCTGTTCCTTGCTTTGTAACTACTTCTGTTTTATTAAACGAAATTGCTTGTCCAAATTGTACTGCTCCAATATTTTGAATTTTACTATCAGGCATTACAACACCAAAGAGTCGATTATCTATAAATTTGCTTAAAACTCTTCTTTTATCATCTTCATTTGGCTTTTTAATCTCTTTTAGTTTACTAGTTAAATTCTCTTCAGCTTTAAAGCCATTAATCTCTATTTCTTCATTATTCAAAAATATATTCATCTCTTTTCGATACTGCATATCATCTCTAATAGTTCTTTTCACTCTCACATCGCTAACTTCTGCTCTCTGGCTAATTTCATCATATCTTGGTTGATTATCCATTAACATATCACCATTTGGATTTGTATTTTTCGCATCCCATAAAAATAAAATTTCTCTATTGTTTTCTATGATTCTACTCATTTTCTACTCCTTGTTTTTTACTTGGATAATCTTTTTTAAATTGAGAATATAGATAAAAGCCTTTATAAAAAGCTTCATTTATTTCACTCACAAAGACTTTTGATTTAGATTTCATTGGAAGTTTTGCAATTTCAATGTTTATATCATCAACTCTTTTTGAAGATAATTTAAGTTTTCCTATAAATTCATCTGCTCTTTTTTTAATATAAATAATATTTTTTTCATTTATTAAAACTGTTGATAACCACTTAAAAAAATTCTCATTTTCTTTACTTACTTTTGAATGAAACGAAGAACCTTTAACTGCATTTGATAAAGCCCCAACATAAAAGGCTTTTAATAAAATAGTCTTTTCTAAAAGATATTTATCTTCACCTATATACTCATTTAACACTTCTGAAAAAACTATATTTTCATTCAAAATCTTCTCCTCTTATTAAATTAAACTCTCTTAAAAGTTTTTCAACTTTTTTCTCTTTTTCTAAAAAACTATTTGGATATAAAAGTGCCTCTTTAAAACCCTCTTTTATTACTCTTTTTGAATTATCAAAGCTATATTCTCTATTTTTCATAAATAACTCTTTTAGTTCTCTATATGAAATAGCTTTAACTCCTAAAAGTAATTTAAAAAGCTCAATCTTTTCTATCTTCTTTTTATTATCATAACCCTTTAATTTTTTTGACATTGAGAATAGATTGAATCTTCCAAAATAATTACTTAAATATGTGTTTTCAAACTTTCTTTTTTTTAAATGAAAACCTTCATGAATATCATTTTCTTCCATACTCTCAGCAACTTTTACAACTCTTGAGGGGTTTACATCATTAATGCTAGATATAATTTTTGTAATCAACTTTTGAGAGTGGTTATAATCTATAAAGATATAATCAAAATAGACTTTATGTCCTTTAAATAAGTTATTTTTCTTATTTTCAAAATTAAGTAAATTTCCAATAAAATTAGCTTCTGCAATGGCTAAAGATCTCTTTTCAATATCTTTTGTAACTTTTAAGTTATTGATAAATGCTCTCTTTTCACTTGCTATACTTTGAAGTAACTCTTTATAAACACTCTGATCAAATGGTATTATCTTTGGAAGAAAAATATAAGTTAAACCATTTAATGAAAAAATTAGTGAATTTTGAATATAAAGCCATCCTCTTTTAATAAAAGATGCACTCTCTTTTGAAAGTGAAAGTTTTTCGCTTAAAATATGCAACATACTATTATGATGATTATCATAAGTAAAATTTGGAAATTCAGGCGAATAGCTAACTTTTGATTCTTGATTTGTTATACAATCAAACCTATTTTTTAAACCACCCTCATTTAATTTTGCATCATTTAACCAATTTTCAAAAATTTCAGGATAACTCTCATTTAAAAATTTATCATCAACACTTAAAGTAAAATAGCAATCCTCATCTATTGGCATACTCTCTATCTCACTCTTTTTTCTATTTAAAATTTCTAAAATATTCTCTAACTCCTCTTTTGAATTTGAGTAATTTACATGAATACTATTAATTATATTTAAAAAGTTTTTTGAAAGAGTTATATTTTTACTTTTTAATTCAAAGTTTGGATAGAGATAGAAATATCCAAGTCCTCTACCTCCTATTGCATTTTGAAAATGAACACGACTAATAATAGAATTTTTACCACTTTTTTTATTTATAAATTTAGTAAAATAAGTTAGCTCTTTAGTTTTAGAATCTATATTTAAAACAAATAGAGTTCTAACTTTAGCTTTTTCATCGTGCTCATCAATTTTTTTTTTAAGTAAATTTTTAAATATTTGAGTTGAATCTATTGACTTTCCAACTCTATATAAATCTTTTGCTAAACTCATAACATATCTACTAAATCTAAAAATCCTGTATTTTTCATAGTTCCACTTCCTAAACCGCTTCTTAAGAGTAAATTTAACATATCAGAATTTGCTTCTATTTGATAAGTCGCAAACCATGACACAGTAGGTGCTTTTTTATAGTAGAAAAATTTTGGTTTTAGTTTTTGATTTAGAAGTCTTATATTAAATTCACCCTCATACTCTTTTTTATAAATAGCTTGATACTTTTGAAGTGAATTTCGCTTAATATTTTGTTTAAAAGTTTGAGTTTTTGGTTCTAAAAAACTCTTTTTTTTATCTTTTGTAGTGTAAAACACAACATAACCTGTACAAAAAATCTCATTTTTATCTGTATCTCTATTAATGATTTTAACTTCTAGTAACTCATTTTTTATATCTCCAATAGAGAAAACATTATTTTGAAGTGCTATAAGTAAATTTTTTTCATCTTCATCACATAGACTTGTAAACCTAAAATCTATTACACCATCATAACTATTAAATACAACTCTAAAACTAGATTCTTTAAATTTTTTACCGTTTAAATTTATAGAATCGTGTCGCTCTTTTGGTAAAATATCATAAATAGCTCCTTGAAAAAGCTCTGCTAAAATTTTAGATATTTTTAGAGTAGGAGAAACTTTAAATTTAGATACGAGCATATTTCAATCCTTTTATTAAGTAAATATAACTTAAAAATATTATTATATCTAATAAAAGTATTTATTTTGTGATAATTAAATTACAAAAACTCAATAACTAACCAATTCATCTAAAATAGCTAACTCATTTAACAACTCTTTCCTAGCCGATTCCTTTGAGAATTGTTGAGTTTTGATAAAAGCATTATAGGCAATTCTATAAAGATTTTGCTTCATACTATCAGCCTCCTTTCTCAACTCAATTTCAAATAAAATATCATTAAATTGTCTCTGCTTGAAATTATATATATACTCACTCTTTAACTCATCATTAGCTTTTAGTTGAAAATGCTCTTGAGTTGGATAATTAAAATCCATATATTTATCATACTTATTTGAATACTCTCTAGCCTTTTTCTTTAATGCAAATAATCTTGCAAATGACATTTCAAGTGCTTCTATGCTCTTGATAAAAAATTCATTTTTACTCGTTATAAATTCATTATATATTTCACTCTCTTTTGCTCTAATTTCAAGCTCTGTTTTTGAATAATCAACTTCTGCTAAAAATCTCTTACTTAATGCCTGATGTTACGCTAAAGTAAAAAAGTTATTGTAAAATAAATGTATGTAAAAATAATAGATTTATATACAGATTTTGAGATAGTATCATTTGAAAATATAGAGATGACGAAATTATCAAAAATATTAGGTAAAGGTTTTAGTCATGATATTTTTACAAATTTAGATATAAATGACGTAGGAATGGTTATTATCGACGATACTGTAATAAAGAAACCATATTCAAAAGAGAATGAACTTATAGCATATCATTATGATAATAAGTTCTAAAAGGTATAAATACATTAAATTTTCTTCATACCTCTAATACTTTTATCAAAATAAAGTGAAATAACCATTATAATTAAAGAGCTTAAAACAATAAAAACAAGGTTATTTCACAATGAAAATCATAACATTAATA
>JADGEE010000163.1 GCA_016744535.1 Campylobacteraceae bacterium | reverse complement strand
GGGTAAAAGTGATTTTAAAAGTTTATCCAACTTCTAGAGCAATTCGAGAAGAGATACAAGAGCATTTAAGTTCTAATTTAATTTTATCTAAAATGAGTACAATTGATGAGTTTTTTGATAGAGTTATAGTTGTTGAAAATAGAAAATTACTTGATAGTGATACGAGAGTTTTAATGTTAAATGAAGCTTGTGAATTTGAAAATTTTAAAAAACTTGGATTTGAGAGAGATTTTATAAATTTTTTAAAAAATAGTGAATTTTTCTTTAAATTTTTTGAAGAGTTAGCTGGTGAGAAAGTAAGAATTGAAAATATTTCACAAAGTGATACTTATGCTAGTTTTAGTGAACATTTAGAAGTTTTAAATGAGTTAAGTATTAACTATAAAAGAATCTTAAGTGAACACAACTATTATGATAAAATTTCAAGAGATAAATATAAATTAAATAGAAATTTTTTAAATGAGTTAAATAAAATAGAAATTTTTGTAGAGGGATATTTTACTAAGTTTGAATTTGAAGTAGTGGAAAAAATATCTAAAATAGTCCATTTAGAGATAAATATTTAT
Organism: Campylobacteraceae bacterium; assembly: GCA_016744535.1. GTDB lineage: Bacteria > Campylobacterota > Campylobacteria > Campylobacterales > BB28 > BB28. The sequence continues at coordinate 2,140 of JADGEE010000163.1, read as the reverse complement.
ATAGATAAATTTAATTCTAAAATGGCTGATAAATTTAATGAATATGGAATTAATTTAGAGTTTGGAAATTACTATAAAATAGACTTTTCAAATAGAGTTATTTTAGAAAAAGAAAAAATAAATAGAGAGTTAAAAGCTGAAATAAATAGTTTTTCAAATTCACTTATACAAGCTAGTTTTGTATTTAAAAAGCTTTATGATTATATTGAAATTGATAAATTCTCACCTGAAAAAATTGCTATTATTTTACCTGATGAATCATTTGCAAACACATTAAGACTTTTTGATAAAAATAGAAATTTAAATTTTGGAATGGGTCAAAGTTTTAAAGAGAGTATGTTTTATCGAAAAATTGAAGCTATGCTAAATTATTTAATTGAAAAGACTAAAGAGAATAGAGATAGAGTAAATATTTTAAATATTAAAGATATTTATGAAAAAGTTAAAAGCATTGCTAATAAAAAAAATTATGATAGTTTTTTAGAAATTATTGAAATTTTAAAAAATCAAGAGCGAGAAAATAAGATAAAATTATTAATTGATGAGGAGATTTATAGACTTCATAAATTTGATTATAAACTAAAAAATTATACTACAAAAAATATTTTTAGTTTCTTTTTAAAGAGAATTAAAGAGTTAAGCATTGATGATATTGGTGGTGGTAAAATTAAGGTTTTAGGAGTGCTTGAGAGTAGAGGAATCCAATTTGATGGAGTTGTTATAGTTGATTTTAATGAGGGTATAATCCCTAAAATTAGCCAAAAAGATATATTTTTAAACTCTAAAATTAGAGCATTATCAAATCTTCCAACTAAAAAAGATAGAGAAAATTTACAGAAATATTTTTATAAGAGACTGTTTTTAAATAGTAAAAAAGTATCAATCTCTTATGTAAATTCTGAAGAGAGAATAGCTAGTAGATTTTTAAATGAGTTAGGATTAGAAGAGGTTAAAAAAGTAAAAGATTATGAATATAGTAAAATTTTATTTAACAAAGATGTACAATTAAATCACTTTAGTGATGAAATTATTTTAGAGGTTGATTTAATAAACGAAGAGTTATCAGCATCAAAGTTAAAATATTTTTTAGATTGTAAAAGAAAATTTTATTATAGATATATTAAAAAATTATACTCTCATGATATTTCAATTATGCCAAAAGCTTTTGAAATTGGGGTTCTATTTCACGAAGTATTTAAAGAGACACTTACACCACAAAGTAATTTTTTAAACGCACAAGAGTTATATGAGAAAATCTCTTTTAATCTATTTAGTAGAGTTGAAAAAAATGAATTTTTGATTTTTGAAGCAAATTTATGGATGGAGAGATTGAAAAAATTTATTAACTTAGAGTTTGAGAGACTTAAGAGTGTTAAAATTTTAGAAGTTGAGCAGAGTTTTGGAAGTAAAGAAAATAGAGTTAAGTTCGATGGCTTTAATTTAATTGGTAGAATTGACAGAGTTGATGAAGTTAATGGAGAAAATCACATAATTGACTATAAATTTAAAAGTTCTGAAATTAAAAAAATTAGTGAAGATGATTTTCAATTAGTTTTTTATTCTATTGTAAAAGATAGTGAAAATGCTTTTTTTTATGATGTAAAGCACTCAAAACTTATAAGAGAAGATAGTTTAAGTGAAAAAATTAATATTTTAAGAGAGAAATTAAACCTGCTAAAAGAGAGAGAGATTAATTTTAGTATGTGTGACGAGAAGAAAAATTGTAATTTTTGTGATTATAAAATAATCTGTAATAGATGAGAAATTATTAAAAATAAAAAAATATAATTTTATGTAAATATGGTGAAGTAAATGCTATTAAAATTACAATTGAATACTCTAAGATTGCTCTCTCTAAATCAAGACTATTTCTAACAATGAATTTTTTAAATTCAAATATAATACTAACTATTACTAATAGAAGTGAAAGCATAAACATATATAAAAAGTAATTATCAATTAAGTTATAAATTTTATAAGAGATAGTAGAAATTAAGATTAAAACAGAGTAGTAAATTATATCTCTCTTTTTATCTATTAAATACTCTTTTATTTTTTTCAAATAATTTAAGATATTTTTTTTTAAATTTAATTTTGGAAAATTTAATTTTGAAAGTTGAATTTTTTTAAATTTTTTTTT
>JADGEE010000084.1 GCA_016744535.1 Campylobacteraceae bacterium | reverse complement strand
TATAAAGATTTGTTTAAAATCTTTGTAGAACTAATGAAAAAGCCCAAATCAAGAGAGGTTTATCTTTCTTAAAGAAAATATAACCGTGGAGTGAGAGCAACGATAGATGCTAAAGTTATTTTTTTCATAATTGTCCCTTATTACTTTTAGTTATTGATTGATTTAATTTAAACATCAACTTTTGTAATTCTACAATTATTTTGTAAGTTTTTTGTAAATTTATGAAATTTTCTACACACACACTACACATTAAATTGCTAAAATTATAAAAAATAAAGGAGTTTTGATGAAAAGTATTTTATCAATTTTAATTACAATGTCATTTTTAGTAAGTGGAGTTTATGCAAGTGGATTTAGTAAACAAGGTAAAATAGGAGCTATAAAAGTAGAGATAAGTTCAGAAAAACCATTAGTTATAGGAAATAATGAGTTTGAGATTGAACTTAAAAAAGCTGGAAAAGCAGTTAATGATGCAAAAGTTAAAATGCAAATTTTTATGCCTGAAATGCCAGGGATGCCATATATGGAATATGAAGATATAGCCTCTTTTGAAAAAAATGGAGAGTATAAAGTTAAGATAAATATTTCAATGGGTGGAACTTGGCAAATTAGAATCTTTATTGAGAATGAAGATAAAAAGTATAGATATAAAAGTTCTCTAATAATATGAGAAAGTTAATACTTCTCTCTATAGCACTTTTTTGCTATGGAGATAATTTAAATAATACTCTAATTAAAGCTTATGAGAATTCCCCCAAAATTAAAAAACTTCAAAATAAAATAAATTATTTAAGTGATGATGTTAAATTAAGTGGATTATTTGATAATCCAACTCTAAAGCTTGGGATAAATGATATTTTACTAAATAAACCTCTTGATAGAAATTTAGAACCTATGCAGACTCAATATGTTGCAATTTCACAAAAATTTCCTATAAATTCAAAATTAACTCTAAAAGAGAGTATTGCAATAGAAAAACTCAATTTATCTAAATTAAAATTAATTAAATTAAAAATCAATTTAAAAAATCAAATAGAAAATATTTTTTTAAAAATATCAAAATTAAGCGAAGATTTAATAATAGTAGATAAGTATAAAAATATAATTGATGAGAGTTATAATTTGCATACTATTTATAATTTAACTCCACAAACTCACTATAAAAAAGCGATTAACTCTAAAATTTTACTTACAAAACTTAAATTAAAAGAATCAAACAGAAAAAAGAAAATTAAAATATTAAAAGCAAAATTAAAAGAGATTATAAGTATTGATATTTTAATGAAAAATTTAAAACTTAAAATTAATGAAGATAAAAAGAAAAAAGCAAAATTAAATAAATTAAAAGAGATAGTTTTAAAAGATAATATTGAATTGATTTTAAAGTCAAAAGAGATAGATATTTTAACTCACAAATTAAAATTAACTAAATCTCAAAAAATACCTGATATTTCTCTAAGTGTAGGATATTATGAGCGAGATGATAGGGAGGATTACTTATCATTTGGACTTAGTATGCCTTTGCCAATTTATAAAAGAGAAGATATAAAAATTTCCAAAAATTTAAAAGAGATTAATATAAAAAAAAATGAATTATATGAAATAAAAAATAGAGTTATATTTGAATTAAAAGAGGCTTATTTAAATATGCAAAGTGCCAAAGAGGAGTTTTATTTAATAAAAGAGAGTTTAGATTATCAAAATGAGTTACTTGATAGTTTAGTAAATCAAGCAGAGACAAAGTCAAATTTAATGCCTGTTTATGAGATATTAAAAGAGTTATTTGAGAGTGAATTTAATTTAAATTCTAAAATATATGAGTATAATTTAGCCAAATCTAAAATAGAAAGATTAAAAGGTAAGTTATGAAAAAATTAATATTAATATTTTTAACTATAAATTTATTTAGTGAAGAGTTATTTGTTGAACAGTTATTTAATGTAAAATTTACTAAAGTTAAAAAGATAAATTTTAGTGAAAATAGAGATTTTTATGGAGAATCTAAAATTGATGAATCTAAAATAAGAGATATAACTCTTAGGTTTGATGGATTTATAGATAAATTAACTGTTAATAAAACTTTTGAATTTATAAAGAGAGGTGATAAACTTTTTGATATATACTCACCTGAAATTTTTTTAGCACAAAATGAGTTAATAAATATTGGAAATAAGAATAAAAGATTACAAAAGAGTATTATTAAAAAATTAGAGCTTTTAGAGATTGATAAGAGAGTTATAAAAGAGATTGAAAAATCAAAAAAACCAAAAGAGAATATTAATATATATTCAAAATTTAGTGGATTTGTGATAGAAAAAAATATTAATAGCGGAGGATTTACTAAAAAAGGTAAAATACTCTACAAAATAGCTAATTTTAGTAAATTATGGGTAATTGGAAAAGTTTATGAGAAAGATTTAGGCTTTTTAGAGAAAAATTTAAAAGCAAAAATATCTTTTGATGGAGTTGATAAAATTTATAGTTCTAAAGTTGATTTTATCTATCCACAAATAAACAGTGATAAAACAATAGATGTAAGATTTATTATTAATAATAGTGATTTAAAAATATTTCCAAATGCTTTTGCAAAAGTTAAAATTTTAAAAGATTCAAAAGATATATTAGTTTTACCTAAAAGTGCAGTAGTTAGCAAAGGAAGTAAACATATAATATTTATAGCAGGTGAATATGAGGGTGAGTATGAAGCAAAAGAGATAAAAGCTAGAAGGCTTAATAGTAAACTTTTTGAAGTTATTTCAGGAATAGATGAGGGTGAGAGTGTAGTTGATAATTCACTATTTTTATTTGATAGCGATGTACAAATTAATGGTGGGAATTATTGAAAATATTATAGTTTAGAACACTTATATAAAATATAACATAGTTTTAAAAATTGAGATTTACCAGTTTTTTTAAATAAAAATTTAGAGATTATTTTGTGATATAATTATCAAAAAAGGAGTTGTAATTATGAATTATTCACTTGATACTGAAGTTTTTGCACTTTTTAAAAATTTAAATATTGATGATGAAAAAGTTGCGAATTTTGCAAAAAAATTAAATGAATTACTTTTAAATAGCGATAAAGAAGTTAAAGAGAGAGTAAAAGATGAAGTCAAAATTTTAAAATCTGAATTGAAAGATGATTTAAAAAAGGAATTAGCCAATAAGCAAGATTTAGAAATTGTTAAACTTGAACTTCAAAAAGATATAGAAGTTATTAAACTTGAACTCCAAAAAGATATAGAAATCGTACGACAAGATGTAATCGGAAGTGAATCTAAATTAATGAAGTGGAGTTTTATATTTTGGATTTCTCAAGTAGGTGTAATTTTAGGAGTTGGATTTATGATAATGAAAAGTTTAGGAAAAATTTAACCTAAACTTTTTAATTAATCTGCACTCACACCCTCATTAATATTATCCATTAAATTCGATGAAAATCTTCCCTCTTTAGTTCTAAATGCACCTTCAAACTTATTTTCAACTATAGGATCAGTTTTCGCTTGTGGTGTATGACATTGCGAACAGTTAAATCGACCTTGATATAGAGTGTCTAACTCTTGATTCGTTCTTAAGTTTACAAAATGTGACTTAGGAATAGGAACTGCACCCATAGCTTTTGCCATTTCAGGCATATGACACCCAGTACACATATTATTATCTTTTGTAATTGGAAGTAAACCTTCCGTACTATGAGGAATCATTGGAGGCGCATTATCAAATGCCCTCTCAATTCTTTTGCTAGTTCCAGCTATTTCTGTATGATATACATTCCCTGGAGTTTGAGCTAACTTCTCATCATATAGAGTTGTGGTTCTATATCCTAACTCCTCCTCTGTAATTAAATTAACTTTTTTATCTTCTTCTTGTTTCACATCTGAATTTTTGGCACAACCGACACTAAACGCAAGAATTAAAGCCATTAATGCAGATATAAAATATCCTTTTCTCATCACTTATCCTTTAAAAAATCTCTTATATTAAAGCTTAGTGCATCATCGTTGCAAACTTCTATACATCTGCCACATAAAATACACTCTTTATCTATTACATATTCACTTTTTTTAGTAATCATATGTAACACCTCTCGTTCAGGACAAATATTTATACAATCCATACATTCGCTACACTTCTTTTTATTATATTTAACTCTTATAAAAGAGTATTGACTAATTAGAGAAAAAAATCCACCAAGTGGGCATAAATGTCCACACCAACCATTTTTAACTACAAACAGATCAAATAAAAATATACTAAGCACTAAAGCCCAACCAAAGCCCATTCCAAAAATAATACCTCTATGTAACATTGAAATTGGACTTATAAATTCAAATGCTCCAACTCCAAAAATAAAACTTATTATTAAAGTTAAAGCTATTAAGTAATATCGGACATCTCTACTTAGCCATAATTTATGCCCAACTTTATCAAAAGCAAATATTCGTCTAAGATAATTAGCTAAATCTGTTATTATATTAATAGGACATATAAAACTACAAAATCCACGACCTCCAATAAAAGCATAAAATAGAATAATAAATAGAGCTCCTAGCAGTAAATCAAATACAATAAGCCCACCTGCAAAAAATATTTGCAAAGTTGCAAAAGGGTCAGAGAGTGGAATCATCTCAAAAAGTTTTGAGGAACTTAAATTTCCTACTAAAATTTTCCATCCCCAAATATTTGCACTTACATATAAAAACATTATGCCTATTTGAGTAAATCTTCTAGCAATTAAAAATTTATGTTTTCTAATAAATTCACTCATAAAGTAAATCCTCACTATCAAGATAACTCTTTGTATCTCTATTACTAATATCTGTATGTGTTGTTACATCAGTTGAGATATTTTTAAGTTTTACCTCATCTGAACTATCCCAACCTTTAATATATCTATCTCCAACTTCACCCATTGCTACAACTCTAGGCAGTACAAAAATTGCAGGTTTTTTTGTTACACAAGCGTGTTCGCACATTCCACAACCAGTACAATACTCACTATCTACAACAGGCATTAAAAAGGCGTGTTTTCCTGTTCGCTCATTTCTCTTATACTCTAAAACTAATGCTTTATCTAAAATTGGACAAGCACGATAACAAGCATCACACTGAATACCCCAAAATGCTATACAAGATTTGGCATCAAGAACAGCCATTCCCATCTCTGCTTGATTTATATCAACTAAAGATTTATCTAACGCACCACTGGGACAAGGAGGCACACACGGAATATCTTCACACATATAACAAGGTATTTTTCTTGGCTCAAAATATGGCATACCTATCGGCTTGTTATCTCCAGCTTTTGCTAAAATTAAAGTGTCATAGGGACAAGCTTCAACGCATATCCCACATTTAATACACTGTTTTAAGAAATCATCTTCATCTAAGGCAGATGGTGGTCTTAAAACAAGTGGAGAGGATTTTGCCTCATTTAAATATCCACTCCATATAAGTCCACCCATTGCACTTAAACCGACACCTTTTGCAAGTTTTAATAGAAATCCTCTTCTAGCATCCATAAATTACGCTTTATATATCTTTACAGCACATTTTTTATAATCTGTCTGTTTTGAGATAGGACAAGTCGCATCTAAACAGACTTTATTAATCATAACTCTCTCATCAAACCAAGGTACAAAAACAAGCCCTTTTGGTGGTCTATTTCTACCTCTTGTATCAACTCTTGATTTAACCTTTCCTCTACGAGATTCAACCCAAACAAGTCCACCTTGTTTAACTTCAAGTTTTTTTGCGTCGTCTGGATGCATATAACAAAGAGCTTCTGGAACTGCACGATAAAGTTCAGGAACTCTCATAGTCATAGTTCCACTATGCCAATGCTCAAGTACTCTACCAGTTGATAACCAAAATGGATAATCAACACTTGGAACTTCTGGTGGTTCCATATATGGTCTAAAGAAAATTTTTGCTTTATTCTTTAAGCTTGTTTTATCTTTTGTTGTAGGTGATTTTAAATCTCCTTTAGGAAGTGCTTTTAAGGCTTTTCCATAAAATGCAAAGTCACCATTTTTTTCAGCTCTTGCATAAGGGTCATACTTAGAGTTAAATCTCCATTGTGTCTCTTTTCCATCTACAACAGGCCATTTTAAGCCTCTTACTTTATGATATGTATCAAAATCAGCTAAATCGTGACCGTGACCTAAACCAAATTTTCTATACTCTTCCCAAAGATATTTTTGAATAAAGAAGCCATAACCTTTAAATGCTTTTCCATCACTTCCAATAACATCTCTCTTATCGCCTTCTGCCTCTGTATTTCCAAAACCATTAGCTATTGGGTCAGGATATTTAAAGCTTTTTGCTTCATCATTTGCAAAAATTACATCATATAGAGTATCACTCTCTTTATATCCCATCTTTTTAGCTTCACCTAATACATTTGGTAAAACTGTTCCATTTGGTAATGTCCACTCTTTCCAAACATCACTTAATTTAAATCTCTTTGCAAACTCTACATATTGCCAAATATCAGGCATAGCATCACCAACTGGCGTTACTTGTTGTCTCCAATGCTGTGTTCTTCTCTCAGCATTTCCATAAGCTCCCCATTTTTCATAAATCATCGCACTAGGTAGAATCAAATCAGCTACTTTTGCACTAATTCCAGGGTAGCCATCACTTACAACAATAAAATTATCCATCTCTCTAGCTGTTTTTATCCAATGGTTTGCATTTGCTGTATCTTGCCACGGATTACAAACATTTACCCACGCAAATTTTATTTTAGAATCTTCTAAATCTCTCATAATTTGGACAATATGACTTCCATTTACAGGGTTAAGCGTTCCATTTGGAATCTTCCAAAGTTTTTCACTCATTTTTCTATGTTTTGGATTTCCTACAACCATATCAGCAGGTAATCTATGTGAGAATGTTCCAACTTCTCTTGCAGTTCCACAAGCACTAGGCTGTCCTGTTAAAGAGAATGCTCCACTACCTGGTTTTGCTTGTTTTCCAAGTAAAAAGTGAACCATATAAGCTTGTTCATTTACCCAAGTTCCACGAGTATGTTGATTCATTCCCATAGTCCAAAAACTTACAATTTTTCTATCTTTTTGAATATAATAATTTGCTAACTCTTGAAGTTTTACTTTAAAATCTTCAATTGATTCATCTGGATTACCTTTTGAAACTTTTGCTACATAATCAAGTGTATAAGGATCTAATCCTTTCTTAAAGTCTTCAAAGCCTATCTCCCAATGAGCTCCAGCTTTTTTAGTATGTTTCATCTGCATTGTATCACCAGCTTTAACACCTAAATGAGTAAGAGCTACGGCTTCATCTTCAGTTAATTTTTTAAAACGCTGTGTACTCGCAGTGTCAAGTTCACTCTTTTTATATTTTGAATGGTTTATATCTTCTCTTAATCCATATCCAATATCAGCAAAACCTGTTGTAAAAATTGTATGTTTTTTTACAAAATCCCAATCAATTGATTTTGGATTATTATATACAATTTCTCTAGCAATATAGTTCCAAATAGCTAAATCGGTAGAAGGTTTAAAAATTATTTCAGTGTCGGCTAAATCAGAACTTCTATGAGTAAAAGTAGATAGATTTATAACTTTAACTTTATCAGGATTTGTAAGTTTTCTATCAGTTACCCTCGACCATAAAATCGGGTGCATTTCCGCCATATTTGCACCCCAAGTTACGACAGTATCGGTTAATTCTATATCATCATAACAGCCAGATGGCTCATCTATTCCAAAAGTTTGAATAAATCCAGCAACTGCACTCGCCATACAGTGTCTAGCATTTGGGTCAATGTTATTAGTTCTAAATCCAGCTTTCATAAGTTTAGCCATAGCATAACCCTCTTGGATTGTGTATTGACCTGATGCAAATATCCCAACTCCAGTTGGCCCTAATTCATTATAAGCACTTTTAAACTCTCTCTCCATCTCATCAAATGCTCTCTCCCAACTAATTGGAGTAAATTTACCTTTTTTATCAAATTCACCTTTTGAATTAACTCTTAAAAGTGGCTGGGTTAATCTATCTGCCCCATACATAATTTTTGCATTAAAGTAGCCTTTAATACAGTTAAGCCCTCTATTAACTGGAGCTAGTGGGTCACCTTTTACAGCTACAATTTTATCATCTTTTGTGGCAACCATAATCCCACACCCTGTTCCACAAAAACGACAAACTGCTTTATCCCATTTCCAATCAACTTCTGCATTTTTAGCTTTTGCTAAAACCTCTTTTGGAACTGACATTCCAATTGCACCAGCAGCAGCCACTGCAGCTGAGCTTTTAAGGAAACTTCTTCTTGAGACAGACATCATAAACTCCTTTTTTAGCAATATATAAATATCTTAGCACTTAAAACTTTTATTTTCCTTGATTTTAATCAATTAAATTATAAAAATATAATTAAAATTTTTTAAAAATTTATTTTTTGTAAATTTGTTATAATAAAAAAAATTTATTGGAGAAAGTATGAAAAAAACTATTATTGTAATGCTTTTAATTTTTTTAACTACACTATCAGCTAAAGAGATTAAATTTACAATTTTTCAATTAAATGATATATATGAGATAACACCTATAAATAATGGAAAAGATGGTGGATTTGCTCGTATTTCAACTCTTTTAAATGAGCTAAAAAAGCGAGAACCAAATACAATATCTATCCTTGCAGGAGATTTATTTAGCCCATCAGCAATGGGTACTGTTAAAATAGATGGAACTCCTTTAGCTGGAGAGCAGATCGTTGATTTACTAAATAAGATTAATTGGGACTATTTTACATTTGGTAATCATGAATTTGATATTAAAGAGTCAGAGTTTAGAGATAGAATCGAAGAGGCTAAATTTAAAATATTTTCAGCAAATGTTTTTGAAAATGGTTGTAAAAATATATTTCCAAATACAACTAAAGATATACTTTTTGAAATAGATGGTTTAAAAGTTGGATTAGTAGGTGTTATGATGTCAAATATTAATTCTAAATATGCCTGTTTTAAAGACCCAGTAGAAGAAGCTAAAAAATCTATAAAAGAACTTCATAAAAAAGGAGCAGAAATTATTATTGCAGTAACTCACCAATCTATTGAAGATGATGCCTACTTTACTTCAAAGGTTAATGGAGTTGATTTAGTAATTGGCGGACACGAACACGAAAATATGCTTCTTTATAGAGGTGCAAATATGACACCAATAGCAAAAGCTGACGCCAATGCTAAGAGTGCATATATTCATAAATTTAATTGGGATACAGATACTAAAATTTTAAAACTTAACTCTAATTTAAAATTGATAAATGAGCAAATTAAAGAAGATCCTAAAATATTAAAACTTATTGAAAAGTGGAAAGATAAGACATTTAAAGCTTTTGAAAAAACAGGAATTAATCCAAGAGAAGTTGTATGTAAAACAACAACTGTATTAGACGGGCTTGAAGCAACTGTTCGTAATAAATCTAATGAATTAACAAATTTAATAGCTAAAGGGATGCTTAATAGTTATAAAGATGTTGATTTAGCATTTTATAATGCTGGTTCGATTAGAATCGATGATATACTCCCAGTAGGAGAGATAACTGGATATGATATTTTAAGAATTTTACCTTTTGGTGGTAAAATTTTGAAAATTAACTTATCAGGTGCTACGCTTATTAAAACAATTGATAAAAGTAATAATAGTCGAGGAACTGGAGGTTTTTTACAATTTACTAAAATTAACAAAAAATTTATAGATCCTAAAAAAATTTATAAAGCTGTAGTTCTTGATTATCTTATAAATAGAAGTAATACTTATACTTTTTTACACAAAGAAGTAAAAATAGTTAGTGATGAAGGGATAGATATAAGAGAAGCTTTTTCAAAAGAGTTAAAACAAAAATTCCCTAACAGAGATTAAAAATTTTTTATTACAACTTAATTACATATGTTGTAATTTAATAGTTATTTTTAATTTATAGAATTCATCTAGAAAATAATTTTTAGGAGAATTTTATGTTAAAAAAGACTTTAGCAACCTTGGCAATTAGTGCAATAGCTTTAATAGCAAGTGATAAGATAAATGGAGCAGGTGCGAGTTTTCCAGCAACTGTATATTACGATTGGGCTTATGCTTATGAAAAAGCTACTGATAGTCAAATAAATTACCAATCAATTGGTAGTGGTGGTGGAATTAAGCAAATTAGGGCTAGAACTGTAAATTTTGGAGCAACAGATAAACCACTTAAACCAAAACAGTTAGAAAAGTATAAGTTAGACCAATTTCCTGCAGTAATAGGAAGTATTGTTTTAGCTTACAATATTCCTGGAATTAAAGATGGTGAACTTCACTTATCAAATGAAAATATAGCTGATATATTTTTAGGCAAGATAAAATATTGGGATGATAAAAAATTAAAAGCTAATAATAAAGATGTAGAGTTGCCTCATAAAAAAATTATGGTTATTAGAAGAAGTGATGGAAGTGGAACAACATTTAACTTCACTTACTATTTAGGAAAAGTTAGTAAGTTGTGGCAAAATGAAGTTGGCTATGGTAAAAGTGTAGATTGGCCAGTTGGAATTGGTGGAAAAGGGAATGAGGGTGTTACAAATTTACTTAAACAAGCTGAATATTCTATTGGCTATATCGAATACTCTTATAAGTTGAAACAAAACTTAGATGCTGCTACACTTCAATCAAAAGAGGGTAACTGGGTAGAGGCAAAACCTGCTAACTTTAAAGCAGCAGCGGCTTATGCTAATTGGAAAAAATCAGAAGGTTTTTATGAAGTCTTAGTTTTACAACCTGGTAAAACTTCATATCCAATCGTTGCAGCTACATTTATTTTACTTCCAAAAGAGAAAACTAAGATGAATAAAAAAGTTACAGCTTTTTATGATTACTCATTTAAAAATGGTGATGCGAGAGCTAGTGAACTTGGATATATTCCACTTCCAAAAGAGACAAAAGATATGATTAGAAGTTATTGGAGTGATAACGGAGTTAATCCATAATGATAAAGGCAAATAAGGGAGATTTAATATTTGAGAATTTGACAAGAATTCTTGCCCTTTTAGTTTTAGTAATACTTGGAGCAATTTTTATTACTCTAGTTCAAGAGGCACTTCCTGCTATAAAAGAGTACGGTTTTGATTTTATGACTCAATCAAAATGGGCTCCTAATATGGAAATTTTTGGTGGGCTTCCTGCAATTTATGGAACAATAGTATCTACTATAATAGCTATGATTATAGCGACACCCTTAGCACTTGGAATTGCTATTTTTTTAACTGAAATTGCACCAAATTCACTTAGAACACCAGTTGGTACAAGTATTGAGCTTTTAGCTGCTATTCCTTCAATTATTTATGGTATGTGGGGGCTTTTCTATTTAGCACCAATTATTAGAGAAAATTTTGGTGGAATGGGAATTGGAATATTTAGTGCTGGAGTTATTTTATCTATTATGATTTTACCTTTTATTTCGGCAATTAGTCGTGATGCTATGAATACAACTCCTGATATTTTAAAAGAATCAGCGTATGCACTAGGTGCTACAAAATTTGATGTAATTAAAGATGTAATAATTCCTTATGCAAAAGCTGGAGTTTTAGGTTCAATTATTTTAGCATTAGGTAGGGCTTTGGGTGAAACTATGGCAGTTACTTTTGTAATTGGAAATTCACATAAAATTTCAGATTCAATATTTTTACCAGCGACTAGTATCCCTGCAACTTTAGCAAATGAATTTAATGAAGCTGATAGTGAAATTTACTACTCTAGTCTTTTCTATTTAGCATTAATTCTATTTGTGATAAGTTTTAGTGTAATTGCCTTTGCTAAATTTTATCTATTAAGAAAAGTAAGAAGGGAGAAATAGTGACAAAAAATAGTAGAATAGTTAGAAATAATA
>JADGEE010000083.1 GCA_016744535.1 Campylobacteraceae bacterium | reverse complement strand
AATTTTTAAGTTCTTTTTCTAAAGTTATTACATTTTTCATATGTTAATTATAGCAATTTTTCACATAAATAAAATTTATAGGCGTGTAGTGAGATCTACCCCATCAAAACTCCCAGCTTTTCCCATAACTCCATCTACATACTCAACTCCACCATATTCAGTTCCATTATTACCATTTCCACTACTATCATTTGCATTTCCCTCAAACTCATAATGAGCTACTAAACCATCATTAATTCCTGCAAATAAATATCCACAAGCTAAAGCTGAAAGTAAAACTTTTTTCATCAATTTTTCTCCTTTTTTTATGTTTAATTTTTAATTATTTTTACTATTTTCTGTTGGCTTAACCCAAATTGCAAAAATCAAACCCATTGTTACAAATACAGCAAGTGCTATGTATATTTCCATTACTCCGCCCCTTTGTTTATCAGTATTGCTCCAGTTATATAACTTGAAATTGTAATATAAAATATAATAAAAACAATTATTCCAAGTGGTGCATTTTGTGAAACTCCAAAAAATGAATTTACGATTGATAAACCACCGACTAGATTTCCAAAAGCAATAAAGCCTTTACCAATCTCTTTTAATGTCTCTTTTTTTATCATTCTTTTCCTCAACCTTTTAATCTGAAATTATAATATTTTTAACATTATCCACCACTTAAATTAAGCTTTAAGATAAAAATATTTAATAATTATATTTAACGACTTATTAATCGTTGATAAAATCTCTAAGCTTTTTTATCATCTTTTAAAAAAGAGTAAAAAATTATGAATGATTTAGATATAAAAGCCGAAAAAATTTTAGATACAATTTCAAAAAATGTGATAAAAATTAGAAAAGAGAGAGGCTATTCTCAATTAAAGTTAGCTATTGAAATTGGTTTAAATGGTAGTGCTTATATTGGTCGTGCTGAACTTAGAACAAATGGGCAACACTTTAATATCGCAAATTTAGTTAAAATTGCCGAAGTTTTAGAAGTTGATATTTGTGAGTTTTTTAAGTAAAATCTAATTTAAAAAGTGAGAAAAATTTAAAATTCCTCATATCCATAATCATCAATTTTTTTACTTTTATTTTTTATATTCTCTTTTTTTTCTGCGTGAAAATCTATAACCTCATCATATTTATAGTGATATTTATTTATCTCATCTCCACTTATGATAACATCTCCTATTATCTCTTTAATATGTAAAAATTTATAATCTATGTAAGCACTTGTGAAAGCTGGTTTTTCTCGATTTAATATAATTTTGATAGATTGCAGTAATTTTTTCTCTTCTGTATTATCTTTTGAGAGTTTTTTGTTTATTCTAACTGTGAATGATTTAGTGAAATCAATACTACTTTTATCAATATAACCCTTTTCTATAATATATTTAGGAATATATCGCTCAAGAATTTTAATATCAATATCTGTGAAAATTTTTATAATCTCTATTAAATACTCTTTTGTACCTCTAATTTTATAAAGCTCTATTATTTTATAAAGCATTTTTCTTTTTGCATTTTCATTATTTGAGTTAAAATTTACCCCAAACCACGAACCAAGCCAATTTATTGCATCTGTTTTTTCAGGAATAAATAAATCATTAATATGCTCAACTTTCTCTTTTTGAGTTAGCATTGTAACTTGAAATCCATATAAAAATCTCTTTAAAAAATCATTCTCTTGATAAATTGACGGTAATAACTCTATCCAAGATTTTTCACAAAGAGTAATATTAATAGTTTTCTCTTTCTCATCAAAACTATCAATTGATATAAGTGTTAAATGTGGTTTATCCCTACACTCTTTAAATATTATATCTTTAATTTTAATATTAGCTTGACTAAGAAGAGTCTTTAAACTATATAAATCAACTTCAATTTTTTTATTTAGTAAATTTTGAATATATTTAATCATTTGCCAACTCCTCTACACATCATAAGTAATATCAACTATTTTTATTTTTTTAAATTTAATCAACTCATCATAATCAAGTATCAACTTTTCACTCATACTTTTTAAATCATCTTTTTTAAATTTAATCTCATCAAAATAGAAGTTTGAATCAACACGATTAAGAATTTTATAGAAATCTGCTTTTGTGACATTTCTACCTATTAAATAACCATCGCCTCTATCTCCTCCACTAAAAGGATTAAAATATCTCATAGCCTCTTGTTGTAATCTACTCTCTATGTCTACTTTTGAAAACTCTTCATCTTCTAGTGTAAATTTTAAACTTACGGAAACACTTAGAGTTATAATCGTAGGGGCTTTTACTATCGGTTGAACTGTTACTAAACTCTTTTTATGTAAAAATTCACTTAAATCTGAAATCAATTTTCTATTTACAAAAGCACTCTCTTCTAAAATATCTTTTGTAATAATTATAATAACTATTTCGCCACAATTAGAGATACACTTTGCTTTAGCTATAAAAGATGAGTAATTTTTTGCTAAAACTTCATAATCTTCTGTGGTTACTGCCCTATCCATAGTTTTAAAGATTGAAGGTGCGTGAAGTTTTAAATCATTTAAATTATCACCGTCACTTCCACCACTTGCAGGTTCAATATTAGTGACATAATCTACATAATTAATAGCTTGATTTAAAACTTTTACTTTATCTTTAGCTACATTTCCCTCTTTTCCTCTAGTGATTGAGTAATGCTTTAATACAATATCTTCACTAGGATTTGGTATCGCTCCATAGCTTCCATCTCCAAACTCAATTTCACCACTAATACCATTAAATCTAAATACTTTATCATCTTTTGAGAACTCTATGAATCTATCAACTGCCTTAAATTCTTCCTCACCAACTCTTAAAGTTGGAGCTGTTGTTAAGTTAGAGTAATTTAATTTAAATTTCATACTAGGAAGTCCTATTGATTTTCCTACAAATTCATTATAAAAAGATTCTCGCTGAATTGTTTCTACGCTATTTAATAATATAGCTTGTATTTGAGGTATTTTATAGAGTGAATTAAATAAAACTCTCCCCCTAATCCACATTCTGTCAAACTCATTTGCATAAATTTTAAATTTTTCTAACTTCTCTAAAATAGGAGTTTTAAATTTTATTTCACCTGATTTTGTTAAATTATCAGTTCCATCAATAGTAGTTAATTTTAGCCATTTTCCATTTTTAAGTATTTCCCACTCTATTAATCGCTGTTCATTATTTAAATTTTTTCCATTCATTACATTTTCATCTAATTTGAAATATAAATCTAAATGCTCTTCACTTAAAAATGAATCAACTCCAAAATAGATAGCTGTTATTTTATTTTTAACCTCTTCAAAAAACTCAACTGGTCTATTTTTATCAAAAATAACTTTTTTATATTTATAGTTATTAAAAGTAGAACATTTACTAAAATCAATTCTAGGAAGTCTATAATTGATAGATATTTTAGAAAAAATAGGAGGATTTAGTGTCTTTGGGCTTTGGTGCTTAATATCGCCTGTCTTTAAATCATATTCAACTCTCTGTTCATCTCCAAAGTTTCCTGAAATTATTTTAGCCCTAATAAAATAACCATCCTCACCATTCAAATTTGTCTTTTGCATATCTTTTGGGATACTAAAGTGAATTTGTCCATTTTTTGTAAAAGTATTTGTTAAATCTTCTACTTGTAATTTTGCCCACTCATTTTTATCTTTACTATACTCCCATTGAATTTTTAAATTTCTATAAGCCCTAGGCATAATATATTCCATATTTTGAGAGTGTAAAAAGTTGATAGTTACTTCACTATTTGCCATTGAAAAAGCTTCATCACACTTTATTAAAAGCATCTCTTCACTTAACTTATTATCAACTTTTGGACGCTCTCCAAATGGATAAAAATCACTATTTAAATCTAACTGTTCTAAATTATGATAACAATTTTCAGGACTTATTCCGCTATCTATACTTTCAGTTACAACACCAATTTCATATGCACTAAAATCACTTAACCACTTAGGAGATTCTCTTAAAATAGCTCTTATATAAAAGTTTGGCTCACTACTTATATCTTTAAAAGTAGATTCAATAAACTCTTCATTTCCACCTCTAAAACTAACTGATAAAACATCAGCATCTTTATCATCTAATTTTATATCAAGTGTTGGAAGCATAGTTAAATTTTGCCAACTCTCTCCATTAAAATACTCCCAATCCATCTTTCTTAAAAAGTTTTTACTAATATTAAAAGTTCTCATAGATGTAGGAAGTCTAAAAATTATCGTAATAATTACACTATTTTGAAAAATTTCTAACTCTTTTGCACTTAAATATATCATTGCAAAGTTTTTACTCTCTTCACTCTCTTCAAAAGGAATGAAACTTTTTTTATTCTCAAAATCTTCTAAATGGTTAATTATTATATCTTTTCTTCTTCTTTGATTATATGTTTGAGAGTAGATATTAGCTATTTGTGCGTTAGAAATTCTTACATCTTTAGCCGTTTCAAAACTAATAGGTTCTTCATTAGCAATCGGTTCAGTCGAGATGGTTGTATTTTTAGGGATTAAAATCGTATTTTTTTTAGCTTTATCCATTTGATAACCAACACTTAAACCAAATTGTACTCTAGTTTTAGCAGGACTTGCTAATCTTTGATTAATTCCTATCATATCTAAAAACGCTAAATAGTTTTTTTCAGGCACACGATTTAATCTATACAAAAGCATTTCACTCATAGCACTAAAAAGTTCAATTAGAGTAACACCTGGGTCACTTACATTATGATTTGTCCACTCTGGACAGTGTTTAATAATATTTCTAACAGCTTCATCTCTTATCTCTTCGTAACTTCTATCGTCAAGTTTTGGAATGGGTAGCATTTGGTTTCTCCTTAGACTTCTTTAGTTATGGTTTACACTCTCCTAACTTCTATTTTTTAACTCTTCTATCTCTTCTTTTGTTAAATCTGTACTTTTAGATATTAACTCTATATCAATATTTGATAACAGTAATTTTTTTGCAATTTCCATACTATTTTGTTTTTTACCTCTTTTAATTCCTCTTTCAAGTCCTTTTTCAAGACCTTCTTCAACACCTCTCTCAATTCCTTCTTTAATTCCTCTCTTAATTCCTCTCTTAATTCCTCTTTCCTCTCCATCTTCATAACCTATTTCATAAGATGGTAATTTTTCTATATCTACTCTTAACATCTCTTTCTCCTCTTTTAAAATCTTTTCTAAATTTCTATTTGTTGATAATATCTCTAACATTGTATAATATTTTCTAAAATTAAATTCATCATCTTTTGTAAGCTCTTTTAATTTTAATAAAATCTTTTTAATTATTATTGATGGATTTTTATCTTTAAAGTCACATAATATTGCTAAAACTATGGCATTGGGGTCATCAGCCATCATAAATTTTTTACAATCAATTTTTTGCATATCAATTAAATTATATTTATAATCTATATTTTTTTGAGAAAAGTTATTTTTCATATTTAATTTTGATTTACCAATATATACCAAATATTGATAAACTTCTAACTCTTTATATTCAATCTCTAAACCAATTAAATTTATGGCAATATCTTCTGCAATATTTCTTATTACTCGCTTTGTTACAATATCTTTTTTCATTACTTTTAAGCTTTTTCAGTTAAATAAAATGGATAGACTAAATTATAAAATGAGTTTGTATCTCTTACTTGATACTCTACCTCTATAATAATGCTATTTTCCTCATCTTCATTTGCATCAACATCTTTAAGTAAAATTCTATTTTCCCACTTCTTTAAAGCCTCTGCCACATAATAAATTGCTAAATTTTGTGTAGTTGCATTATTTGGTGCAAAAATTAATTCGTGTATTCTACATCCAAACTCTGGTCTCATCATTCGCTCACCTAATTTTGTCGATAAAATAATTTTAATTGACTCTTCAATGCTCTCTTCATAAGAGGATTTTTTTATCTCTCCATTTTGATTTACTCCAATAGGAAATGCTATACCTGTACCTAAAAATAGATTACTCATAATTAATCCCCTTTTTCAATTCTATCTAGTAGTTCAAAAATTTCTTTTTGTCTATCAATATTTGCATAGTAATACTCTTCAATCAAAGGTTTTATTTTATACTCTATCACAAAATTTAAATCTTCACTATTTTTAATTTTCATAAAATAGCTATGTCCTATTAAAAAGTCTTCGCCTAAATCATTTTTTATAATTTTATTTAAATCAATAAATAACTCTTTTGCTTTTGGATATTTAATTAAATTTTCATTTGGCAACATTTTAATAAAAGTAAATCGTCTTCTAAGTGCCACATCAATTAAAGCTATTGATTTATCTGTGCTATTCATTGTAGCAATTATATATAAGTTACTTGGCACACTAAAATTATCTTTTGAATATGGAAGTTTTACACTATAACTATCTCTTTTATCCTCTTCAAGAAGTGTAATTAATTCACCAAATATTTTTGAGATATTTCCTCTATTTATTTCATCAATTACTAAGTAGAAGTTTTTTAACTCTTCTTTTTGAATATCTTGATTATTTAAATTTAGAGTTTTTTCAAATTCTGATAATTTTTTATAAAGCATAAAATAATATCTTGCATTTCCATGATAATTTCTTTTTGATTCTCTTGTTGGTTTTACATCTTCATAATTTTGAATTAAATCATTTTTAAAATCCTCATAATCTCTTCTAATAATATCAATAGTTAATCTTTGAGTATTTGATTTAATTGAGCCACCAAGCATATAAGATTCATTATCGCTTATAGCCTCAATTAAAACTTTGCCGTCCAAAATAAATTTTTCTTCATTTTCTAAAGTTTCTAATATTTTATTATTAAATTTTTCAATTAATTTTTCAAAATTAAAATCATCTTTTAACTTATGAATATCTTTTTGGCTATCTTTTAAATTTTTCCTTGCTTTATCACAAATATTTTTAAATATTCCATCTTCTAAATTTATTTTTCCATCTTCATTAGGTCTAAATCCTTCAATAAAATCTTCATAACTAAAAGATTGATGAAAAGTTATAAATTCAAATCTATTTTCATTTTTTATAGTTTCAAAAGTTTTATTAATTTCATCTTTACTTAATAACTCTTCATTATTTTGAATTACTTTAAAAATTTCACTTTGAGTAAATTCACTACTTTCAATTAAAGATATAATTTTTTTATGATTATGTGTTTTACCAACTCCAGCAGAACCGTAGAGAATTATGTTTTTTATTTGTAAGTTATTTATTATTTTCTTTACATTTATTTTTATTAAATTCAATATTTTATTTGTATCATTATCATCTAAATATAAAAAAGCTGCCGCAATTTTTTTACTAAAAATATTAAAATTTATATTTATATCTTTATCAAATACTTTTATTTCTTCTAATTCATAACCATAATTTGGATTATAATTCATAAATTTTGCTTTTGCTATGATTATATTTCTAAAAATAAAAAATATATAATCATTAGGTCTCATTTTTTTCATATTCCTAGAAAATTTAAAATATGGTTTATGTTCTTCATTATATATTCTGCTTAAGAAATAATCCCTAACATCATCAAAATTTTGAAAATTTTTTAGTAAAAATAATACATTCATAAATTTTACCTTTTATAATCAGTTATATTTTTTAATCTTTCTCTCATATTTTTCATATATTCTCTAAAACTATCCGTCTCAAACTTCAAATCAATTTGCCTTACTTTTAAAGTTACATCTTTTTGAGTACATTCAAATTCAAAATTATTTACTTTTGGATATAAAAGTATAATGTTTTCACACTCATAAACCTTTGCATAAGTGAAAACTTGATAAATATCAGATTCTTTTATATCTTTTTTAAATTCTACTTTTTTGTATTTAGTATCTATTATCAATTTTGGTTTATCATCTTCATAAATTACAATATCAGGTTTTATATTAAATTTATCACATAACTTTTTATTATTTTGAATTTTACAACTATTTTCATAAATATCTTTTACAATACTTGCTATAAAACTTTCAAATAAATTATACATTTTAAATAAAAAAACAAATCCACTATTTTTTGATTTTGAATTTATTGGCATTAAGTGTTTAAGTAGTAAAATTGCTAACTCATAACTTTTTTTAAATCTCTCATTTAGTCGATTGAATTTAATATCTATATCTTCGATTCTTATATGCGTAAAAGTCACTTCATTTAACATAATTTCAATCTCTTTTAACTCTCGTAAATTGCTAAAATTTTGTAGATATTTTATTGCAAATAAAAAAAGTTGATTTAACTCATTATTTTCACTAAACTCATCAAATTCACAATAGATTTTTTCATTTTTGAAGTTAAATTTTAAATTATCTAAAACTAAATATTTTCCTAGAAGTTTTGTTAAATTATCTCTTTGGCTTTGATACTCTTTATAAATTCCTCTTTGAAATTCTCTTATTAACTCTCTTGTGAAAATTTTAATAAATATCTCAAATATACTCAATTTTTCGCTATCTATATCACTAATATCTTCATTTTTTAAATTTATATTATTTGCTTTTGATAGCATAAAAAGTAGATATTTTAAATTATTTTTATTAATATCTTCTGTATCCTCAATTTTAGGTAAAATAGAGATAGTTTGATTTTCTATTTGTAAGAATCCGACATAATTATCTGAAAATATTTTTCCCCAAGATTCTCTAAAATATAGGTGTAAATTTTCATTTTTTTTTATAAATTTTTTAATATGCTCATTATTAATTTTTTGATTCTCATAAATATAAATCATAACTAACTTTTTTCCACATTTCTTTTAGCTTCAAAGTGAGTTTTATAACCATTATTATTAAATATATGCTCACAACTATGCACATAATAATTTCCATTTACTTTTTTACCAATTCCACTCACTTTTATAACTTTTCCAGCTTTTATTTTTGGCTCACCCGCACAAATTCCATCACCAAAAATATAATCCATTGATAATGCTGTTAATCTCGATTTTGCTATCGCATCAGCTTCTGCTTTAGTTGTTAGAGGTGAGTCTACTTTAAAATCTTTAGAAGCACCTCCATATTTACTTTTTATTTTTTTACTTCCTGCATCTCCTGAAACTATTAACACTTCAGCTCCAGCTTTTGCAACACCTTTTACTAACTTTTTTGTTTTAGGATCCCACCCTGTAACTGTAACTTCTTCTACTATTTTTGTAGCATCAATTTTAGGATTAAATTCAACTAAATTATCTTCTCTTTTTAACTCTACAACTTCACTACTTTGAGTTTTTAACTTTTTAAATAGTAGTTTACTCTCCTCAACTCTAACTTCATAATTGATTCTCTTTGCACGAAGTTTTAAAAAATCTAAATTTGATTGATTATTTTGAAAGATATATTCGTGAGTTGTACTTGTAGCATCAACATCTCCTGAAAGTCCAAGTTCCCCTGCAAGTTTACTAGCGATTGCACTATCTTTCATTTTCAAAAATGACCTTGATTTTTTATCTCTATTTAATCTAAACATTTTATCAAAGCCAGTTAGTGAAACTGTACTTGCTTCTGTGGAACTATATTGATGCTCAACTCTTACAATTTCAGCTTCTATCACTTTTTCAAATTTTTGAGAATATCCCAAAGATATAATAACTTCTTTACCTATTGCAAATGAGGCACTATCTTGAAGTTTCATATCATCATCCTCAAAAGTTATCTTAAACATATCAGAACCATCAAGTGATAAACTAACTCTAGCATTTACTAATTTTCTAAGATTAGCCTTAGAGACTTCACTTCCATCTATTAAAATTTTAATTTCTGGTACTAATTTTTCAGCCATAATTCACCTAATTTAATTTAAGTAGTGAGCCTTTAACCATAGTTATCCCACTACTCTCTAAACTTGCCATACCAGCAGATTTTAAATCTAATTTACCTGTTGCTTCAACTTTTCCCATACCTGTTGTTTTTAAATCAAACTTTGCACTTGATTCCATTTTTAGCGGAGCAGTTGCTTTAATACCCATTGTTGCACTTGATTCTATTTTCATTGGAGCAGTTGATTTAATATCTAATTTTGCACCTGCTTCTATTTTGGAGGAAGATGTTGATTTTAAACCAAAGGTTGAACCAGCCTCTATTTTTGTAGAGGCTGAAGATTTAGTTTTAATATCTTTTGCATCAAGTGAAATTGTTTTATCGGATTTAATTGTAATGTTGTCTTTAGCGATTATATCAATTTTAGCATCGCCTTTAATCTCTATATCACTTTTAGAGTATATTTTTATTTTACCATCAGCCTCTTCATTTTTAATCTCTATTAACTTCTCTTTTACATCAAATACAATTTTTCTCTTTTCAGTTTTATCTATAATTGTAATTTTCTCACTATCTTTTTTATCATCAAAAATAACTTTATGACCACTTCTTGATTTAAAAACTCTTAAATCATTTTTTCCATCTTCATTTTTTTCGTGAGGTTTATCTTTACCATTCCAAAGAGAGCCTAAAATATAAGGATAATTTATATCTCCATTTTCAAACGCCACTAATACTTCGTCATCAACTTCAGGAATAAAATAAGACCCTCTCTCATTTCCAGCCATAAAAGTTACAATTCTAGCCCAATAACTCTCATCTTCTTCAGCTAACCAAGGGAATTTAACTTTAACTCTAGCCATTCCGTCTTCATCTTTATTATTTGTAACAATAGCAGAGACTACACCGTAAATTTTACTATCTCTCTCTTCTCTATCGAGGCTTTGTTCAAGCAGTTTTGACATCATATTTAATCCTCAATTATAGGTGGAATTTCAATTATAGCTCCAGTTTTAATATTCATTGGGTCATCAATATTATTGTGTTCAGCCAATATTTTCCATAAATTTATATCTTCATACTCCAAATAAGCTAACATTTGCAAAGAATCACCACTCTTAAAAGTTCTAACTTTTGTATGGTCAGGGGATTGTTTCTCTTTTACATTAGATGTATACTCTTTAAAAGTAACATCAGCAGTTGCTCTAACTGGCATACCTGTACTTAAAAACATAGTATATTTTTGAGTTAAATTTGTGAGTACGCATTGAAAATTAAGAGCTTTTTTACCCCAACTTACAAGCAATATTGGAGGTCTATGTTTTTCTACATCAAGTAACATTAAAGTCTCTAACTTATCTATATACTCTTTTACATTTGTCTTTTTTTTTAGAGAATATGTATCAAAAAAAAGCTCCATTGTTAGTGTTCGTCCCTCTCCTCCAGTAAATTGCTTATCAGGAGAATCTTGCCCAACTTGTTTTGTCTCTTCCCAATTTGTAGTTTTAGTTATACTATACTCTTTTGGGTTAAATAGTGCTTTTAACTCCTCCTTAGTATCAGTATTTTGAATTAAAAGCTTTTCAAGTGCCATAAGTTTCTCCTATCACATTCCACCTCTCATATACTCTAAGTTTATCTCATCTTTTAATTGACGATAAATTTTCAGTGCTAACTCATCTATTTTATTTTCCATTTTAGTTAATACACATATTTTATTATCTTTTATCTCAATTTCTTTTAAATTATCTGATTTATATTCTATATCATTTTCTTTTATATTTTTAAATTTGTTTTCATTTTTTTGTATTTCTAGTGTGGAGTTCTCAAAATTTTTAGATTTATAACTCTTTGCAGATATAACTCTATTTTCTTGAAACTCTATTGAAGGTATTTGTGAAGTTATATTATACTTAGATAAAAATTCATTTACTTTGATAGTTTCTTTTAAACTCTTATCAAATTTATTTATTTTTAATTTTTTATTGATAACTATATCTTCGTTAATGATATTAAATTTCTGTTTAATTAGTTCGCTATTTTTAATACTTTTATAAAGTTTATTGATAACTAATTTTTTATCTTTAAATTCTATTTGAATTGGAATTACTTTTTTTATAAATTGCTTATCTTCCAATATATCTAATTTATTTTTATTAGTTGTATTTTCATTGACAATATTAAATTTTCGTTTTATTAATTCGCTGTTTATAATATTTTCATAAAGTTTATTTATTACTAATTTTTTATCTTTAAATTCTTTAGATTCTGTTTGAA
>JADGEE010000082.1 GCA_016744535.1 Campylobacteraceae bacterium | reverse complement strand
ATAATATATACTCAAATTAAAAACTAATTTTAATACAAAAAATTAAAGGGTTAGAGGAAAAAAAATGACTATATTTGAGATACAATTAAATCAAAATTTTAAATTTGATAGTGATATATCTTTTTTAAAAGAAGATAAGTTTAATAAATATTTTAAAATAAATAATTCAAATAAAGCATTTAAAGATAATGAGTTTAAAGAGTTTATTTTAAATGATTATGTATTAAATATTGATATGAATAGCATTTTATCAAATGATATGATGACACCAACTTCAATCCCAAAATATAATAATGATAAAGAAATTTTAAAATCAATTATGAAGTTAAATATAACAGAAGCGTATAAACAACATTTTAAATATAATACTTCTACTAAAACTACTTGTGAATTTTTTGGAGTAGAACAAAATATAGTTTTATACCCAAATTGGCAACTATTTTATATAAGCTTAAAAGATTTAAAATCTTCCAATTATCCAGAAAAAAAGTTTATGTCATATATTAGTAGATTTGAAGAAGTGGTAGAAAATGTTTTTAAAGATTATATAATTAGAAATATTGAAAATTATATTAAAATTGAAAATAAATCTAATTTACAAAAAGAGTTATACGATGAGTTATATAATTATCAAAAAAAATATTTTAAAGATAAAAAATTACTTTTAGATTTTTTGAAATATATTTTAGAATTACATTTTTTATTTAAAGAAAATGAAAAATATAAATTGATGTGGAATTTAGAATCTACTTATATTAGAAATACAATTTATATTTTAATAGAAACTTTTGAAATAAGTTATACGGATATAATTCAAGAATTAAATAAATTAGGAGTTACTTTAGAAACTTTTCAAGGTTCAATGCTAAATGAATTATATATTGATAAAAAAACATATATAGGAGAAAATAACCTTATATTTTTAAATAAAATTCAAAAATTCAAAAATTTATTTAATAAAAATTTTACAAATAGTGAATATTTAGAACTTTTATTAAATGATGAAAAAATAATTGATACTCTTTATTCAATTGTAGAACTTGAAATGAGATATTTTGCAAATAAAAGAAGTGAAGATTTAATAAGTGCTATATTAAAAGGAATATTATTAGGTATTGAAGAGATAATTAGAGATAAAATTAAATGTGATGATAAAAATGGAATTTTTAGGTGTATTCAAAAATTAAGTAAAGATTCTGAATTACTTGATTTTTTTAGAGATTGTATTCCTCAAAATGCAAAAGATAAAGATTTTTTTAATGGATTATCAAAATTAATAAAAAAAGATATTTCAATAGAAAAATATTTAATGATTTATAATCACACAAGAAACTATGTAGCCCACAATATAATAGACTTTGAAAAAATGATTTATGAAAACAGTCAAGAAAGAATAGTTAATACTATGGATTCAGTAGTATTTATATTAATATACTTAGAATTAAATGAATTTAATAATAATGAAAACAATTAAAAATTTGGTGTAAAAAATGAAATTCGTAGACCCTAAAAATGATTTAGCATTTAAAAAAATATTTGGAAATGAGAATAAAAAAGAGATTTTAATATCTTTTTTAAATGCAATTTTGGATTTTAAAGAGGATAGAGAAATTATTGATATAGAAATATTAAATCCTTATCAAGTTCCAAAAATAGAAGAGCTTAAAGAGACTATTTTAGATATTAGGGCAACTGATAAAAAAAATTATCAATTTATAGTCGAAATGCAAAAAAATGATAAAGGAGACTTTGCAAAAAGAAGTCTTTACTATACTTCTAAAGCTTATATATCTCAACTTAATAGTGGTAAAAATTATAAAATATTAAAGAGTGTCTATTTTATTGGGATTTTAAATTTTAAAATGTTTGAGAGTGAGAGTTATATATTAAGGCATTTGATTTTAAATAAAGAGACTCTAAAACAAGAGATAAAAGATTTTGATTTCACTTTTATTGAACTTCCAAAATTTAATAAAGAGTTAAATGAGTTAGATAAATTGAGTGATAAGTGTATTTATTTTATTAAAAATGCAAATAAATTAGATTTAATTCCAAAAGAGTTGGAAAATATAAAAGAGTTTAAAGAAGCATTTGAGATAGCAAATAGTTATAGTTGGAAAAAACAAGAGTTAGAAGTTTACGATTATATGATGTTAAAAGAGATGGATAAAGTAAATGAGTTAGAGACTGCTATAAATAAAGGAATAAAAGAAGGGATTGAAAAAGGTGAAAAACAAAAAGCGATAGAGATTGCTAAAAATTTACTTGATATTTTGGATATTGAAACAATTTCAATTAAAACAGGACTTAGGAAAGATGAAATCCAAAAACTTAAAGGATAAATTATGTATTTAAAATTATTGTTTATTATAACTCTATTTTTAAGTTCATTATATGCAAATGCAAATTTTGAATTGATAGATAGCGATTTTAGGGGGCGTCCTTTTATAAAAAATTATAGTTATATGGATTATAAAGGACATAATCAAGTTTGGGGAGCAGTACAAGATAAGCGAGGAGTAATGTACTTTGTAAATTCTAATATTGGAGTTTTAGAGTATGACGGAGTCGATTGGAAACATATAAAACTCTCTAATAATAGCTCTGGTCGGACAATTGATATTGATGAGGATGGCGTTATTTATGTGGGAGGAGTTGGAGATTTTGGATATATAAAAGTTGAAAATGGTAAGAGTAAATTTATATCTTTAGTGCCATATATTCCTAAAAAATATCAAAAATTTGAGTATGTTTGGGAATGCGTAGCTGTAAAAGATGGTGTATATTTTGGAACTAATAATGTTATGTATAGATGGCTTAATGGAAAAATTGATGTAATTAAATCAGAAGATGGATTTCATATCACTAGAAAAGTAAATAATGAAGCTTATACGCGAATATTTGATAAGGGTATTATGATACTTAATGAAAATAAATTAACTTCAATTCCTGATGGTGATAAATTTGCAGATATATCTTTAAATGGCTTACTTCGTTATGATGATAAAAATATTTTAGTGCTTTCTCGAGATGAGGGACTGTTTTTATATGATGGTAAAAAATTTAAAAAATTTAAGAGTGAGGCAGATGAGTTTTTATTAAAAAATCAAATTTATGATGGACGAGTATTAGATGAGTATCATTTTGTAATTGCAACAAAACACGGTGCAGTTATAATTGATAGAGATGGAAAAATTAAACAATTTTTAAATAAAGATATAGGTTTAAGAGATAATTTTATTACAAATTTATTTGTAGATAATCAAAAAAATTTATGGCTAACACTAGAGAATGGAATTGCTAAAGTTGAATCTCCCTCTCCTATATCTCAATATGGTTCATACTCTGGTATCCATAGTACTGTAAACTCTATTACTTGGCATATGGGTTCATTATATGTAGCAACTATGAATGGAGTCTATAAAGAGTCTGCTCTTCCAAAAAATGAGAGTAAAATTTTTAAAAAAATTAAAAATATTACTGTAAATGCTTGGAAAATGCTCTCATTTAAAGATTCACTATTAACTGCTACAAATGATGGAATTTATGAAATTAAACAATCAAATGCAAAGCTTTTAAAAGTTATTGATGATGGTATTTTAGATATGGTTCAATCTCCAAATAATTCAAATATAATGTATGTTTCAACTTCAAATGGTGTAGATATAATTGAGTATAAAAATAACAGCTGGATAAATATAGAATCAATAAAAAATATAGATATGCAACCTTGGAGTTTAGCTATCAACAAAGATACTCTTTGGGGAAGTAGTGAAACTGGTAATGTTTTTAGATTTGATTTAAATTCTAAAGAGGTAACTAAATTTGCTCATAAAAATGGTCTAGGTGGTGCAAATTTTTATGTATCGTTTATAGCTAATAGACTCTTAGTTTCAAGCACAGAGGGAATTTTTTATTTTAGTAAAAAAGTTAATTTATTTAAAAGAGATAAAAATTTTGAAGAGTTTAGAGATGTTGGAAAATTAATAGAGGACTCTAATGATAATATTTGGATTAGACACTCAAACCCTCAAAAAATTACTTTCGCAAAATCAAATGGGGCTAAATTTGATTTTATAGATTTGCCATTTAAGAGGTTTAGTGGTTATAAATTTGAAGATATATTTATAGAATCAAAAAATGTAACTTGGTTTGGTGGTGCAGAGGGATTAATTAGATTTGATTCATTTATTAAAAAAGAGCCAAAAGAGTACAAAGCATTAATTAGAGAAGTGAAATTTGATAATCATACTATTTTTGGTAATAAACTAACTCTCTTTTATGGTAAAAATAATATTAAATTTAAATATTCTGCTCCATATTTTGTAAAAGAAGATAAACTTAAATATCAAGTATTTTTAAAGGGATATGATGATAATTATTCAGATTGGAGTGCTATTCCATTTGCAGAGTATACAAATTTAAAAGAGGGAGATTATAACTTTTATATAAGAGCAAAAAATATTTATGGTGTTATTTCAAGTGAAGATAATTTTGAATTTACTATTTTACCACCTTGGTATAGAACTTGGTGGGCATATTTAATTTATCTGATTTCAGCTCTAATTTTAATTTATCTATTAGTTTTATATCAAGTTAGAAAAGCTCAAAAGAAAGCTCAAGAGGAGTTAGAAAAAGAGCAAGAGTATTCAAGAGAATTAGAGGAAAAAGTTGCCGAGCGAACAGAAGAGTTAAGAGAAAATTATGAGAAGTTAGATGAGAAGTCAAAAAAAGTTAATAATCTCTTAAATAATGCAGGACAGGGTTTTTTATCATTTGGCAGAAATTTAAAAATTGATGATGAGTATTCACAAGAGTGTTTGAGTATTTTTGATAGAGAAATTACAGATAAAAGATTCTCTAATTTAGTTTTTGTAGATAATGAAGCTCAAAAAGAGTATTTTGATAAAACTATAAAAGAGCTTTTAGTGGAAGAGGATAAATTTAAAACTAATTTGATTTTACAACTACTACCAAAAGAGTTTAAAGTAAATGATAAATTTATCTTTACTAACTATAAGATTATAGATAATCAAAAAATGATGATGATTTTAACTGATATTACAGATAAAAAAGAGTTAGAGGAGAAGATGAGGGAGGAACAACAGAGACTTAAAATGGTTGTAAAATCTGTAACTGATAGAAATGATTTATTAGAATTAATTACTGACTATCAAAAATTTTGTGCTAATGGGTTAAACTCTATCTTAAATTCTGAAATCTCTTTACTAAAAGAGAGTATCGCTCAAGTTTATAGAGAGATACACACTTTTAAAGGACTATTTAGTCAAATGGATATGTTCTTTATAGTAAAAAAGTTGCATAAATTAGAGAGTGATATTTCAAAATTTAGAGATAACTTAACAACAGAGACTATAGGCGATTTTAGGGAAATTTTTGATAATTTAAATATGTGTAGTTGGCTAGATGAAGATTTAAAAGTTTTAAAAGAGGTCTTAGGTGAGAGATTTTTTGAACATAAAGAAGTTATAACTATTGATTCAAAACAGATAGCCCAAATTGAAGAGTTAGCTATAAATTTACTTTCAGAACAAGAACAAGAGTGGTTAATTCCTTACATAAAAGAGTTAACTTATAAACCATTTAGTGATTACTTAAAAGGTTATATAACATTAGTTGAAAGATTATCTGAATCTCTTGACAAACCCATTTATCCACTTGAAATTAGAGGAGAGAAGATTTTAGTTGAACCTAAATTTTATCACTCTTTTGCAAAATCTTTAGTTCATATCTTTAGAAATGCAATTGACCACGGAGTTGAGTTAATGGACGATAGAGTTGAATCAGACAAAGATGAAGTAGCAACAATTAAATGTAAAGTTTCAAGAGAAGATGATAAAATTCACTTAATTATTAGTGATGATGGTGCTGGAATTGATACAGAAAAATTAAAATTAAAAGCTATTGATAAAGGGCTATTTTTAAAAGATGAGATAGAAGATATTAATAGAGATGATATTTTAAATCTTATCTTTGAGAGTGATTTTTCAACAAAAGATGAAGTAAATGAGTTATCAGGCAGAGGAGTTGGATTATCAGCTACAAAGTATGAGTTAGAAAAAATCGGTGGAACTCTTAGAGTTGAGAGTGAAATTGGCATTGGTACAAAATTTCACTTTTATATCCCAATTAGGTAAAATATGGATATTTTTAAAAATTTAATTAGAGTTATTTCAAAACAGACTAAAAAGTTTATGAGTGAAGATATGGGGCTTATCATAAAAGATAAAAATATAATAGTTAAAAAGTTGGAAAAGCCTATTTTAAAAAATATTGGAGCTTTTATAACTTTAAATGAATTAAAAGTTTCTGTATTAATTAGTTATGATGAAGGTTTAAGTAAGCATTTAATTGAAAAATTCTCTTTTGAAGATTTAAGTAATTTAAATGAAGATGAGAAAGAGAAATATACAAAAGAGGTTGCTTGTGAAATTGTAAATACAGTAGTTGGAAATGCGATTATGTCCCTTCCTAAAAAGTTCCAAATTATTAGTATTTCAACTCCATGTTATGTAACAAAAGGTTTTAATTATGATTGTAAATATAGTGTCTCTACTATTATGGAAACAGACTATTCTGAATTTAGTATAAATTATATAAAAGTATAAAATATATAATATTTAGAGAAAAAAAAGAGATAGTTAAAATGCAAAAAATAGTATAAGCCCAAGAGATAATATAAAAATTTAGTTAAGGGAGAAAGTTTTATTTATACCCTATGGGCAAAAAAGAGAATTAATAACTTAATAATTATAATTTACTCTAAAATAATAATATGCTCCGTTGTATCCAAATGGACTATATTGAGAGTATGAAACTGTTTTATCATCGCCTCTTGTTAAATGATCAGTTACTGATAACTGGTCGTGATAGATATCAAAAATATTTTGTCCACCAACCATAATATCAAATGCGTCTAACTCATATCTAAATTGTAAATCTGTTAAAACTTTAGCTCCAAATGAGTGAGTAATTCCATCGATTATACTTTTGTATTCACCTACTCTATTTAAATTCAAATTAACTCCATATAGAGAGAATTTATAATCTATATTTGCCTGTAAATTCTCTGTTGGTTGGCCCTCACTAAGTGCATTTTTAACAACCTCATCAGCATTTACAGAAGCCTCTTTAATAGTAGTTTTTGAGTGTGTGTAATTTGTTCTAACTCTTAATTTTGAACTGTTTTCAAAGTTATGTTTATACTCACTTCTAAAATCAAATCCATAAGTTTCAGTATCAGCTGCATTTGCAAAATATTGAACTTTACTTCCATCTGTATGAGTGTATTTTTTAGATTGAACTATTCTATCACTAATATTAACAATAAAACCATCTAAAGTGATAAAAAAGTCTTCATTTATTTTATAAACTCCACCGACTGTAAAATGTTGTGATTCTTCAGGAACTAGCGTAACTGCACCATATTGCTTAGCGATATCACTATTAACTGCATAAGTTCCAGTCTCTACTAAACCATTATCACTTACAATTGTTCCAGTAGCTGTGTAGTATGCTTGGTGAAGTGAAGGTGCTCTAAAGCCATTACTAACTGAACCACGAAGATTTAAATTATCATTTACTCTAGCACTTAAGGCTACTTTACCATTTAAAGTATCAACTAAATTATTATATCTCTCATATCTAGTAGCTAAATCAACACTAAAAGTATCATTTATTTTTGTATCTACATCAAAATACAAAGCTACATTATAACGAGACTCATCAGTTTCATTTGAGGGTCTAAATCCTCCAAAGCCTTGTGAACCCATCTTTTTATTTTTATCCTCAAATGCGTAAGACTCATACTGTCCTTGTGCAATTTTATACTGCTCATACTTATAAATAAGTCCTCCAGCTAAAGATATATTATCAACTATACTTTCTGTATCTATATTTTTTGTCAAATTAAGTGCAGTTGTATTTTGTCTTAATTTCAATGCACCTGCGTCAAATGTTGTTGGCGAATTTACGCCTAATGAAGAGTTAAGAGTATTATTTACATAATAGTGATAATTATTATATCCATAAGATTGAGATAAATCATAATTAAAATAATCAGTTTTTGATTTTACTCCAAAACCTATAAAGCTATTTATTATTCTAGGCTCAATTAGAGGCAGATAACCACTATTTATAATAGCGTGTTGAGGAACCATTTTACCATCATCGGCCGAGCGTCTATAATAAGCCCCTGCACTACTGTTTCTATGGTTATAAAAGATATTTGCATAATAAGTTGTCTCTTCAGTATTTATATTTGAAGACAAAGCGATAGTTTGATTTTTAGCTTTTGGGTCGCCATAATGAGAATTTACTCTAGGTGGAGTCTCACCATAATCTTTACCAGCTCTATTTGTACCCTCATCATTTCGACTTGAAACAGCAACATTTACAAAACCATCATTTTTAAGCGTATGTGAATAGAATGCTTCTATATCTGACTGTTTTCCATCTCCCTCTTTTGTTACACCAACTCCAGAAGAGATTAAATTTTCTTGATTTGCCTCTTTTAAAATAATATTTATAACTCCAGCAATTGCATCTGATCCGTATTGTGCCGCAGCTCCATCTCTTAAAATCTCTACGTGGTCAATCATTGAAATTGGAATAATATCAATATCTGTTCCACTTGAGCCTCTTGTGACTGAACCATTTACATTAACTAATGCACTTGGGTGAAGTCTTTGTCCATTGACTAAAACTAAAACTTGGTCACTTGAGAGTCCTCTAAGTGTAAAGAATGAAATATGGTCAGTTCCATCTGAAATTGAAGATACTGGCACATTAAAGCCTGGAATTAATAACTCTAGTGCTTTACTAAGTTTTCTATATCCTGTTCTTTGCAAATCTTCAGATGAAACAACATCTAATGGAGTTTTTGAAGTTAAAATATCTCTACTCCCTTTTCTTGAACCTGTCGTTGCTTTTGATTCAACCTCTACTGAGAAAAGTGCTTCTAAATCCTCTAGTGATTCTTCATCCTCAAATTCAGCCTCATTTGCAATTAAATTTGTTGATAAAAGTATTATTAATACCAATGAATATTTTTTGAAATTTAACATTATTTAACATCCTTTGCTAATTTAAGTAATATAGGTCTTACTTTTAAATTACTCTCTTTTGCTACTGTATTATTTATTTTTATCTTTATTTTTCTTGAAATTGTAAAAAGTTGTATAATTCCATCTTTATCTATAAAACCTTTTGAATCAGATACTGTTAGAATATTATTCTTTTTTGCTAAATCTACAATTTTTAAAGTTTCATCGTGTGACGCTGAAGCTATATAGATAACATTTGAATCTTTTAGTTCTTCTATATTTTCACTACTCTTAATTACAACTTTTTTCTTTTTAATCTTCTTTTTTAAATACATCTTTTTAAGTTCATCGCTAATATCACTCTCACCATATATTCCAATTAAAAATTCATCTTTCTCTTTATCTTTAGACCATTTAATTAAAGATGATATTTTTCCTACAAATTTACTCTTTACTTTATCTTCAATACTTGCAAAACTAAATGAAACTAGCAGTGCCAAAATTACAATTTTACTCATCATTAACCTCCATTAAACTGCAAAATTATATCGTAAGAAAATATAATTATATCTTTAACTCTTATTGTCACTATCAAATCATATTAGTACTATAAAATCATTTATTTATGATAATATTTTTAATTATATTTTAGATACAATATTAACTTATTATTAATTCAATTAAAAGGCGGTTATTTAAATGAGAAATAGTATTATATTCAAAGCAGTTAAGTTACTATCTACTACATTACTAATACTTATTAGTTTATTCTTTTTTTATGTGTATCAATCGCAAACTAACTTAATATCAAAATTACAATTTGAACAGGTTAAATACACAAATAATCAATTAAATAAGAATCAAAAAGAGAATATCGAACGAGAAAAATATTTTTTCAATATTATATTAAATAGAGAATCAAAAAGTGTTGCTATTAGTCTTGAAAATTTTGATTTTGATAGTGCAGATTTAATTTTAACAAGTCTACTTGAATTAAATATTATTCAAGCTATATTATTAACAGATGATACAGGAGAAGAGATATTTTTATCAAAATATAAAGAGAGTAATGGTATTAAATCTAGTGATGAGAGATTACCAACAAAATTTGATAATTACGAAAAACACGAAAAAATCTTATTTACAGCTGATAATACAGTTGTAGGTAAAGTAACTATGTATTTAGATTTTAGCTCTATTATTAATAAAACAGATAAACAAAAACTTCAAGCACAAGAGAGTGTTAAAAAATACATACAAGAGATAAAAGAGGAAGCTAACTCTAAAATAAAACTTCAAATTATAGCTT
Source organism: Campylobacteraceae bacterium (assembly GCA_016744535.1). GTDB lineage: Bacteria > Campylobacterota > Campylobacteria > Campylobacterales > BB28 > BB28. The sequence continues at coordinate 1,831 of JADGEE010000082.1, read as the reverse complement.
TAGTTATATTATTAATAGTTGTTTCTTATATATTAAATTTAATTTTAGTCAAAATTGTAAAAAATCCTTTAGAAAAATTTAGAGTTGGTTTATCGTCATTTTTTAATTATTTAAATAAAGAGAGTAGCGAAGTTGAAAGTATAAATATTAATACAAGTGATGAGTTTGGAGAGATGGCTAAGGCTGTAAATGAAAATATCATAAAAACAAAAACACTAATAGAGAGAGATGAAGCTTTAATAAATGAAGCAAAATCAACTATGGAGAGAGTAAAACACGGCTGGTACAGTCAAAATATTGATGCAACTACTACAAATCAATCTCTTGAAGAGTTTAAAAATGGTGTTAATGATATGATTCGTGCTACAAAAAAACATTTTGTAGATATGAATGTTGTACTAGAGGAGTATGCTACTTATAATTATACAAATGAGCTTAAATTAGAAGATATTGAAAAAAATGGTGTTTTTGATAAATTTATAAAAGAGGTTAATATATTAAGAAATGCCATTATAGGAATGTTAAAATCATCTTCTAATAGCTCAAATGAACTTTTAGGCAAATCAGATTTTTTACAATCAGAGATGCAAACTCTAAGTAATTCAACAATGAAACAAGCCCAAGGCGTAAAAGAGACAGCAGTTGCAATAGAGAATATTACCCAATCAATTGGAGATACTTCTATGAAAGCAAAAGAAGTTGTAACGCAATCAAATGATATTAAATCCATAGTACAAGTTATTAGCGATATTGCAGACCAAACAAATTTACTTGCACTAAATGCAGCTATTGAAGCAGCAAGGGCAGGGGAACATGGTCGTGGTTTTGCTGTTGTTGCTGATGAGGTTAGAGCATTAGCAGAGAGAACTCAAAAGGCACTAGCAGAAATTAACTCAAATATTAATCTATTAAGTCAATCAATTATGGAAATTGATGTAAGTATAAATGAACAAAATGAGGGAGCATCTCAAATTAACTCTGCTGTTTCTGAAATTGATGAGATAACTCAAAATAATGCTAATACAGCAAATGAAGTTAGCAGTGTAGCAAATGAAGTAAAAAATATGGCATCTTCTATCTTAGAAGATGTTCAAAAAAAGAAGTTTTAGAAAACTTTTTAAGAAAAGATAAATTAAAAAAAAAAATTCGAACTTATCAATGAAAGAATTGATGATATCGAAAATTTTATTGAAGAGAGAAAGTATGATAATAACTCAAGTCTAAGCATAGAAAAACAGAATATAATGTCCCTAGAAAATCAAACTAATTAATTGAGTATTCTTATTCCAAATGTTAGAATAAAATACAAAATATAGGGATAAAAAAATGAGTATAATAGAGAAAGACATATAGTACAGATTTTAAATCAACAAAATATAAAAATATCGATGGATGGCAAAGGTAGAAGTATAGATAATATTTGTATAGAAAGATTAAAGTATGAGGAAATTTATCTAAATGATTATAAAAGTATTTATGAATTGAGAAATTCAATAGAGAATTATATGGAAAAATATAATAGTAAAAGATTGCATTTAGCAATTGGAAATAAAACTCCAAATGAGATTTATTTTAAAGCTATTAATTATTTAAATCATAATAATGATAAGTTGTTACAAAAAGTATCATAAGTTGGTGGAATAAGAAAATTAGATTAACTGGTCTTGACAAAGGAGGACATTATAGTCTTGAATGTTCTATATCACCATATATTTTTTAATTCATCATTTACTGTCTCTATTAATGACCTTTTTCTGAGTAATATTTTATCTAACATTGGCATTAATTTATTTTTCATACCTGTTACTAATTGCACTCCTTTATCCTTTAA
>JADGEE010000162.1 GCA_016744535.1 Campylobacteraceae bacterium | reverse complement strand
ATATTAATCTTTTTGATAGTACTCCTTCATTTTTATCACTTTTAAGTGAACTTAATTTTAATAAAACAGAATTAAAACATATTTTAGTTGGAGGAGAGATTCTAAGTAAAGATATTGTAGATAAGTTTCACGAAAATTCAGATAGTATTAAACTTCATAATCTGTATGGTCCTAGTGAAACTTGTGTTGATACAACTCACTCTTTAATAGATTTTAATTCAAAAATCATCACAATCGGCAAAGCTTTAAATAATATTAAAGTATATATTTTAGATAAGAGTTTAAATGAAGTTCCAATTGGAGTAGTCGGTGAAATTTATATTTCAGGAGTTGGATTAGCTAGAGGATATTTAAATAGATTTGAGTTAAATCAAAAAAGCTTTATAAATCATTTAAAATTTGGAAGAGTTTATAAAAGTGGAGATTTAGCTAAATATCTACGAGATGGAAATATTCAATTTTTTAGACGAAATGATTCTCAAATAAAACTAAGAGGTTTTAGAATAGAATTAAGTGAGATAGAAAATACTATTTTAAGTAATGTAAATATTAATACAGTTGTAGTTATCTTCGATAATAATAAATTAATAACTTATTATAAGAGTGAAAAAGAGATTGATTTAAGAGCCTATTTAAATGCAAAATTACCAAATTATATGATACCAAATGATTTTATTAGAATAGAATCAATTCCACTTACAATAAATGGAAAAGTTGATAAGAGAAAACTTTTAAATATTAAAATTGATAAAAAAGAGATAAAAGTTCCAAAAAATTTAAAAGAGAAAATTTTAACTAAAATTTGGAGTGAAGTTTTAAATTATAATGAAATTAGTATTGATGATAATTTTTTTGCACTTGGTGGTGATTCAATTAAAGCAATTCAAATAAGCTCAAGATTAACAAAAGAAAATTTAAAATTACACTTAAGAGATATTTTTAAACACCAAACTATAAAAGAGTTAGCTCCTAAATTAGAAAATATTAAACAAGCCATAAGTCAAGATAAAATAGTTGGAAAAGTTGAATTAACTCCAATTCAAAAGTGGTTTTTTGAAAATTTTGGATATTTAGAGCATTTTAATCAATCTGTATTGTTAGAGGTAAAAGATTTAAATGAAAATATTTTAAAAGAAGCTTTTCGTGCAGTAATTAATCATCACGATATATTAAGAGCATCTTTCGATGAAGATGGAGAATTTATTCAAGAGATAAGAGATGAGATTGAAATTGATTTTTATAGCATAGATTTAACTAGAAGTAGAGATGTATCAAAAGATTTAAATTTTTATTTAAATAGAGCACAAAGTAGTTTAAGTTTAGAGAATAAACTTATAAAAGTTTTTGTATTTAAATTAATAGATAGTTATAAAATTCTTATTGTAATTCATCATTTAATAATTGACGGTATCTCTTGGAGAATTTTATTAGAGGATTTAAATAGTGCATATTTAGAGTTTAAAGATAGACAAAATATTTCACTGCCACTTAAAACAGACTCTTATAGAGATTATTCAAACGCATTAATAGAGTATTCAAAAAATGAAAATTTATTAAATGAGATTGAATTTTGGAAAAGTTTAAACTTAAATACACAAAAGTTAAAAAGAGACTTTGATAAAAATAGTAAGATAATTAGTGATATTTTAGAGATTACTTTTTCTAAAGAGGATACTAATATATTATTAAAAGAGATAAATAGCACTTATAATACAGAAATTAATGATATTTTATTAACGACTCTATCAAGGACAATTTATAAGTGGCAAAATATTTCAAATTTGGCAATATCTCTTGAGGGACACGGTAGAGAGGATATTTTAGAGGATATAGATATTAATAGAACTATTGGTTGGTTTACTACAATTTATCCTGTAATTTTAAATTTACAGTTACATAGAGAGTTGAGTTTCCAAATCAAAGATATAAAAGAATCTTTAAGAAAAATTCCAAATAGAGGTTTTGGTTATGGAGTTCTTAAATATTTAACTAAAGAGGAGTTTAATATTAAACCTGAAATTAGTTTTAACTATTTAGGTGAATTTGAAAATAGTTTTGATAGTAAAGTTTTCACTTTAGCTAATGAAGATAGTGGAAAAGAGATAGCAAATGATACAAAAAGAGTTCATATATTAGACTTTATAGGAATAGTAAGTGATTCAAAACTTAGTTTATCTATTCATTATGATAAAAATCAATTTAAGCAAGAGAGTATCAGTAATTTAATTGAGATTTATAAAAATGAACTTTTAGAGATAACTAATTACTGTTTAAATAAAGATAGTGAATTAACCCCATCAGATATTGATGATGAAGATTTTGATATAGAAAGCCTTAGTGAATTTATAGAAGATTTTAAAGATGAGTTTCAAAAGGATGAGTAGAGAGTTTAACTCTTAATTTCTCTGATAAAATAGTTAAATATTCATTTTTTTCTATATTAAAATAACTATTATTTATTATGTTATCTATATTTAAACTATCTATATTAACTCTTTTTAAAAGTTTTAAATTTTCAAATTTATTTAAAATTAATTTATAATTTTCATCAATATTTATTTCATTTGGATAAATTGAGAAAGTTGGTTTTTGAGAAGAGATAGCTTCGCTTATCATTGAAGTTGAATCTTCACTTACAAATATAACTTCACTAATTCCTAAAAATGGTATCAAAATTTTTTGAGGAGAATTATTATATATTACTAAATAAGCTATTTCATCTTTTAAATTATCTTCTATTAATTGTTCAAATAGTTTATTTGTTCGTCTTGAAGTAGTAATTAAC
>JADGEE010000081.1 GCA_016744535.1 Campylobacteraceae bacterium | reverse complement strand
ATATTTTTTTATATGTTTACTTATCCCACTTTTACTAAAATTTAAAATATTGGCAATACCACATATACTCATTCCATTTGTATACATATTTATAATTTGGCACTCACTATTTTCTCCTCTTTTTATTAATTTATATCTAAATTATAAATAATAACTACCCTCTTTTCGCATAAAACTCTCTCTTAAATTCACTCCATTTTTTATTTAATATTGATTTTCTTGCTTTTCTCATTAAATCTAAATAGTAATATAAATTATGAATTGTTGCTAATCTAAAATATGTTAATTCTTTAGCTCGATACAAATGATGTAAATATGCCCTAGAATAATTTTGACAAGTATAACAATCACACGCTTCATCAATTGGGTTTGAATCGAATTTATATTTAGCACTTTTTATTTGAACTCTTCCAAAAGTTGTAAATAGAGAGCTATTTCTAGCATTTCTAGTTGGCATAACACAATCAAACATATCAACACCTCTATCAATATTCTCTATTAAATCTTCAGGTGTTCCAACTCCCATTAAATATCTAGGTTTATCTTTTGGCATAAATTGTGTCGTAAACTCAACTGTATCATACATAGCTTGGTTCTCTTCACCAACACTAAGCCCACCAATTGCAAATCCATCATAATCTAAGGCACAAAGCTCATTTGCTGATATTTTTCTAAATTCAAAATCAATTCCACCTTGAATAATTGCAAAAATATTTTGTTTTAAGCCTATTCCTTTTTGCTGATTTTCTCTATGATAATTTATTGAATCTATTGCCCAATCTGTTGTTCTTTTTATAGATTCTTTAATTCTCTCTTTTGTTGCTGGAAGTGCCACTAAATCATCTAAAATCATCATAATATCAGAGTTTAAATTATATTGAATATCAAGAACTTTTTTAGGAGTAAATAGATGTTTACTTCCATCAATATGGCTTTTAAACTCTATTCCATTTTCAAAATGTTTGGCATTATCTCCTAACGAAAAAGCTTGAAATCCACCACTATCAGTTAAAAAACTCTTTTTAAATCCACTAAATTTATGCAATCCTCCAAGTTTTTTTATAACTTCATCATTTGGTCTTAAATATAAGTGATAAGTGTTTGCTAAAATTATTTCAGGTTTTAAAAATTTCTCTAAGTCATTACTATCTAATGCTTTTACAGTTGCTTGTGTTCCAACGGGCATAAAAACAGGTGTCTGTATAGTGCTATGGGCTGTTTGGATAGTTGTAGCCCTTGCTCTGTTATCGATTTCATCTATTTTAAAATTCATAAATTATCCTTACTCTACCATCTCATCTTCTTCACCCATTTGAATTACACCCTCTTCAAATAGTCTCTGAACAGATTCTACTACTTTTCTCTGCCCAGCTTCCACATCTTTTACTTTTACAGCTCCTAAGAATTGCATCTCTTCAATAAAGGTTTCAGCTGCCCTTTGTGACATATTACCCATAAATTTCTGTTTTAACTCTTCATTTGCACTTTTTAATGCTAGACTTAAATCTTTTTTATCTGCAACTTTTAATATCTCTCTAATTGCGTTATTGTCAAGTTTGACAATATCTTCAAATGTAAACATCATATCTTTAATTTCAGTAGCTAATTTATCATCAATTTGCTCAATATAAGTCAAAGTGGCTTTTGCTGCTTTTTGTCCCAATCTATTAAATACTTCTGCAACTGCCCTAGGACCTCCAACTTCAGTTTTATAACTAGTTAAAGCTTCTAATTTATTCTCTAGTGTTTTAGATACTTTTGAAATAATTGTTGGTGAAATATCATTTAAATTAGCCATTCTAATAGAGACTTCTGCTCTTAAATCGCCTGAAAAAAAACTAAGAGTTTCAGCTGCATTTGTAGCATCCATATGAGCTAAAATTAAAGCAATAGTTTGAGGATGCTCATTTACAATAAAATCAGCTAATTGTTGTGGTTTAACTTTAGAGATATAGTTAAAATTATCATCTTGTTGCATAGAACGAGAGAGTTTATCTATAATTTTTTTAGCCTCTTCTGGACCTAAAACTTTATATAAAATCTCTTTAGCTTGTTCTAGTCCACCTGCTACAATAAATTGATTTGATTGAAAAATAGCATAAAATTCCTCTAAAATTGCAGCACCTATATGTCTATCAATACTTCTAGCACCTGCAATATATTTTGAAACTTCTGTAATTGTCTCTACATCCAAATAAGCAAAAATAGTTGCTGTTATATCTTCACCAAGTTGCATTAGAAATACTGCAACTTTTTCGGCCATACTCATATCATCATAAGTTTGCTGTTGAGAAGGGGTTAGTGCCATTAGTTCTCCTTGTAAAAGTAATGTTATAAAAATAATTTAAGAATAATAGCATAAATTCATCCTTTTAATGTTATTATTTTTATAAATTTATTTAAGTTTTTAAGGTTAAAATTGATAGAGAGATTGTATTTAAAAGAGTATTTAAGTTTTAGTGAAGTTGAATTAAATTTTGAGAATGGTTTAATCGTCTTTACAGGTGCTAGTGGAACAGGTAAAAGTATTTTAATTAATGGTTTATTAGCTACTTTTGGGTTAAAAGAGGTTCACGCAAGAGTAGCTGAGGCTAGTCTAAATTTAGAATTAAATTTAGAAGAATTTGATATTAGAGAAGATGAACCAATTGTATTTAAGAGTATTAAAAAAGAGAAAATTAGGTTTTTTATAAATAATCAAAATACATCAAAAAGAAGAGTCAAAGATGTATCAACTAATTTTATAAAACATTTAAATTTAAAAGATTTAAGTGATTTCGAGAATAAGAATATTTTAAATTTAATAGATATAGCAATTGAAGATAAGAGTTATAAAGAGTTATTAGATAGCTTTCAAATAGATTACGAAAAATTTTATAACTTAAAGCGAGAGTTAAATCAAATAGATAAAAATTATAAAGAATTAAGAGAGTTAAAAGATTTTTTAGAGTTTGAGATAGAGAAAATAGAAAAAATAGAGCCTCAAGAGAGTGAATATGAAGAGTTACTAGAGCATAAAAGAAACTTATCTAAGAGAGAAAAGATAAATGAAAATTTACTTAAAGCTAATGGATTATTTGAATTTGAAGGAGTTGTAAATGAAGTTTTATCACTCTCTGAAATTGATAGTAGTTTCTTTGACGATACGATAAATGAGTTAAAAAATCACTTTGAATATATTAGTGATAAGTTAAATGAGTTAGATACTATTAATATTGAAGAGGTTTTAAATAGATTAGAAAAACTTTCAAGTTTAAAGAAAAAATATGGCTCAATACAAGAGGCTTTAATTTATAAAGAAGAGAAAAAAATTGAACTTCAAAAGTATGGAAATTTAGAGGAGAATAGAGATACTTTATATGATGAAGTAAAAGAGTTAAGTGAAATTTTAAAAATAAAAGCTAATGAAATTCATAATTTTAGATTAAAAAATATCTCTTTGATAGAGGATAGATTAAATCACTATTTAGAGATGCTTCATTTAACTAATGTAAAAATTGAATTAAAAGAGATTAATTTGAATAAAATGGGAATTGATGAATCTCAAATATATTTAAATGGTGTTGGACTTAATAAGATTAGTTTAGGTGAATTTAATAGATTGAGACTTTCACTTCTTGCTACAAAAGTAGAATTTAGTAAAAGTGAACAAGGTATTTTGATTTTAGATGAAATTGATGCAAATTTAAGTGGGAAAGAGTCTCAAAGTATAGGCAAAGTTTTAGTTTTATTGGCAAAAAGTTATCAAATATTCTCAATTTCACATCAACCACAACTTACAAGTTCGGCAAATCAACATTTTTTAGTTGAAAAAATAGATAGTAAAAGTTTTGTAAAAGAGGTTACAATAAAAAACAGAGTAAAAGAGATTGCAAGAATGATTAGTGGAGATAAAATTACAAAAGAGGCATTAGAGTTTGCCCAAAAGATGTTAAAAGAGAATAGTTAAAATTTATGTTATAATTTTGCTTTTAAAATTTTAATTAGATTAGGAAGGTATTTTTTATGAATAAAAGATATAAAAAGAGTAAAAAAGGTTTCTCACTTATTGAAATTATGATTGTAATTATCATTTTGGGACTTTTAGCATCAGTTGTATTACCTAATCTTATGGGAACAGCTGGAGAGGCAAAACAGAAGTTAGTATGTATTCAAATGAAAAATGTATCAGAAGCACTTAAAATGTTTAAATTAGATAATGGATTATATCCAGAGACTGAAGAGGGATTAAATACATTAGTTACAAATCCTGATGAAGAAAAATATCCAAACTATGCAGGTAAAGGTTATTTTGAAGAGGGTAATATGCCAAAAGACCCGTGGAAAAGAAAATTTATATATGTAAAAAGTGAAAATGGATATGATTTAATCTCTCTTGGTGCTGATGCTAAAGAGGGTGGTGTCGATGAAGCTAGAGATATAAGATATAGCGAGTGTCAAAAATAGTAAAAAAAGTAAAACAGAGAGGTTTCACCCTCTTTGAATTAATTTTAGTAATTTTTATCATTGGAATTTTATATACATTAATAGGTATCTCATTTGATAGATTTTTTGTAAAAGAGAAATTTAAATTTAAAAATTTAAAAGAGTTGATGCTAAAACATAAAAGTAATAATTTATTAAAACTAGTATGTTATAGAGATTGCAAAAAATGTGTTATTTTTGAGAATAGTGAAATAATAGAAAAAGATGTAGATTTAAAATTAGATAGAAATTTAAAAATTTATGCCACTGATGAGTTTGGAGAGTTAATTCAAGTTGAATTTGAAGATAGATATATTGATAAAACAGTCGAGTTTCCTGAATTAGAGAAAATATGTTTTGAATATAAACTGTTTCCAAATGGTTCAAGTTCCTCTTTTATTGTATTTAATCATAAAAAGTATTATGTTTTTGATTCATATTTTGGAGATATTGATATTTTTAATGAAGAAGATTTAGCAAAAGAGTTTTTTTTACAAAGAGATTATTATCCAGTATATTCAGGTGATTATTATGAGAAGTAGCTTTACTTTAATTGAAGTTATGATTGCTATTGTAATAATTTCTATTGTTGGAATGGGACTACTTCAAATACACTCAAATCAAACTAAAACTTTTGAATTTGCAATTGATAGAATAGATGTAAATGAGAAAGCTTCAATTTTATTTGCAAATTATAGTGAAAGCTTAGATGATAAAGATAGAACTCTAATGGATATAGTAAAATCAAAATATCCAGATTTTAGAAATGATGATTTAGAAATAATTTTAAAAAATGAAAATGTACTTATCAAAAAAGAGGAAATTGCACAAATTTACCCATTCTCATTTGAGGATAACGAAAGTGAAGAAGAGGATGACTTTTTAGACGAAGATGATGAAATGGAACAAGAAGAGCCTATTTTACTATATAGATTTGATGCAAGGTTTGAGAATGCAGGAACATATATCTACTCTTTTGGATATGAAGGTGTTAATAATCAAATACCAACAATTAGTGGAAATGAAAATGAAAGTGGTATAGAAGAGAATAAAGATAAAGAGACTAAAGGTGGTAAAAATAATCCAAAAGCTAAAGATGTAGCTCCAAAAACAGATGGAAATATGCCACCTCCAGTTGGAGGTAGAAAGTGAAAAGAGCTTTTACTCTCTTAGAGTTAATGATTTCTGTAGCTTTAATTAGTTTGATTTTTATATATCTATATGGTGCAATTGATTCACTTAAATTTACAAATGAGTTTTATCAAGAGAAAAATAGAGCATTAAGTATAAGAGAGAAATTTTTAACAACTATATACAAAGATATTATTTTTGCAAAATCTAGTGATATATCATTCTTAGATAAAGATTCAAAAGAGTTTAGTATATTAAAGATTGACAATAGTAAAAATTCTCTTTATAATATCAAGAATCCAAATATTATTTGGTTTGTATCTAGAAAAGATGATACTTTAATTAGGCTTGAATCAAAAGATAAAATTAAATTACCATTAGAAGAGAAGAGTATTTACTCTATTTATTTAGATAAAGTTGTTACAAATTGTAAAGCTTTTAGAGTATATAAGTCAAGTAATGGGAATTCTTTTATGATTTATTTGAAAGATAATCAAATTAAGCCTATAATTTTTGAGTTTAATAAATTAACAAAGGAGAAAAAAAAATGAAGAAGAATTTTCTATTAATAGCGTTAGGTTTTTCATTAACTTCATTAATAGCTAATGAAATGCCACCAATGCCACCTGGTTTTTTTAATACAAAAGAGGCTAATGTTAAAGAGGCTGAAGCGAAAGAAGTTAAAAAAGGTAAAGAGACAGTAACAAAAGTAAAAAGAAGAATCTTTCCAAAAGAGTGTGATGCAATTCCTCCAATGTTATATAATTTTCCACCTCCTATGCAAGTGGATATGGATAAATGTACAGCAAAAATGTACAAGCCAACAAATGAAATGTTAGTTAAAAAGTTATCTAAACTAGAAAACTCTAAAATTGAACTTATTTCAGTTGAAGAGAGTAAAGGCTTTAAGAGATTATATGAAGTTAAATACAAATTCAGTAATAAAAAAGATAAAAAACTTAATGAAAAAATAGTATATTCAAACCCAGAAGCTACTAAATTTTTTATAAATAAGCCAATAGAGGTTAAATAATAACTTCCTCTTTGCTTATTTCGAACCCTTTAAATATTTATATTAATAAAAAAAATCTATATATTTCAACTAGAGATAATATTTTTATAATTAATAGTAATGGAAAAATAGAAAATATAATTTCAAATTTAAAAGATTTAATAGAGCATAAAACTATTTTTGATTTAAAAAATATTACATTTTTAGGAGATATTTTATATTTTATAGATAAAAGTATCTTATTTCATTTAGAAGATAATATAATAATAAAAGATATAAAATTAACTAATCCAAAAGCTATTGTAAGTGGAAAAGGAAGTTGTGGTAATTTTAGAGTCTTTATAATTGATGAGAATAAATTAAAAAATTTTGACCCTATTTCAAATACAATTCAAATACTTTTAAATTTAAATAATCCAACTTCAATAACAAAATTTGAGTGCAATTTATATATAATAGATGAGAATAAAATTTTAAATTTTAATTTAAAAAATTTTACTTTAATTGAAATAAAAATTCATAAGTAATAGAAGGAAAAATTATTGAAAAAATTATATATGGCATCTTTAGGTGCTGGAGAGTTTGAGTTAATTACTCTAAAAGCATTAAATGCTTTAAAAAATAGTGATATTATTTGTGTACCTACAAAAACAGAAGATAGTTTTAAAAAATCTCTTACTTATCCAATTGTAAAAGAAGCATTAAAATATTTAAATATAGAAAAAAAAATTATACCTGTATACTCACCAATGAAATTTGAACCGCAAGATTGGCAAAATCAAGTAGATATTATTATAGATTCTTTTAAGGATGTTGATACTATATCTTTTGTAACTTTAGGCGATGCAGGGGTTTATAGTACAGTCTATTATTTAATTGATATTTTAAAAAAAGATTATAAAGATATTTATGAAAACTTAGAAGTCATAGCCGGAGTTACATCATTTTCTAACGCTTCTGCCAAAATTAAAAAACCTTTATGTTTAGGTGATTCTAAATTAGAGATAATACCATTAATTGATAAAGAATTAAAATCTACAAAAGTATATATGAGACCTAAAAGAGGAAGTGATTTAAGTGAAATTAATGAAGTTGGTGAAATTTATACTTTTGAAAATTTAAACTTTAAAGAGGAGCAAATTATAAAAGGAAAAGTAAAACAAGTTCAAAAATATATGACTTTAATTATTGATTTTTTGGTAAAATAGGAAAAAATATGAATTTAGAAAATAGTATAGAAAAAGCACAAAAAGTTATAAAAGAGGCTAATGGGCTTATAATTACAGCAGGGGCTGGAATAGGAGTTGATTCTGGTTTACCTGATTTTAGAGGAAATGAGGGTTTTTGGAAAGCTTATCCAGCAATTGCAAAATTAGGTATAAATTTTACTTATATGGCAAATCCTAAATGGTTTGAAGATAATCCAAAATTAGCGTGGGCATTTTATGGACATAGATTGAATTTATATAGAAAGACAATCCCTCACGGCGGATTTAAAGAATTACTTAAAATTGCAAACTCTAAAAAAGGTGGATATTTTATATTTACTTCAAATGTTGATGGACAATTTCAAAAAGCTGGATTTGATGAGAATAGAGTTGTAGAGTGTCACGGCTCAATTCAACACTTTCAATGTAAAAACAATTGTCATAACGAAATTTGGAGTGCAAAAGATATTGAAGTCAGTATTGATATGGAAACTTTTGAAGCAAAAGAACCTCTTCCTAAATGTAAAGAGTGTGGTGTTATTGCAAGACCAAATATTTTAATGTTTGGAGATTGGGGATGGAATTCAAATAGAAGTGATGCCCAAGATTTAAAACTTAAAAATTGGTTAAATTTACATAAAGATTTTAAATTAGCAATAGTTGAAATTGGTGCAGGTAAAGCAGTTCCAACGGTTAGATATACATCAGAAAATATTGCACAAAATTTTAATGCAACACTAATTAGAATAAATCCTAGAGATTTTAATGTACCAACAAATCATATCTCAATTGCATTAGGGGGAGAAGAGGGAATTAAAAGAATTATTTAGGTTTTATAATGTTCTCTTCTCCGATTAACTCATCAATAAGTTTTGAGTGATGGTATTTACAACCTAAATATTTAACAATAATCTCTACATCTATTTTAGCATTTCCTAAACAACTTGTAGCCCCAGGAGATGGGGTCATATTAAAATTAAGCCCTTTTCCTGTCTGAATACTAGCTTCACCTAAAATCAATCTTTTAGCAATTTTATCAATCACTTGAGGACGCAATCCTCCAGCTTTTTTTGCATAAGTTAAATCTGAATATTTAAGTGAAGGGATTATTTTTTTTGCATTTTGTAAAAATAGATATTTACCAAATATTGGTATCTCATACATAATATTAGTTAAAATATATTTCATAATATCACTATTTTTAAATAGACTCCATAAAACTTCAGCTACATTTTTATCAAATTTTAAACTCTCTAAAAATTCAGAAAAAGTTCCACCTTTAAATAACTCTAATCTCATTAGAGGTAGAGCAGTTGGCCCAAATCTCATTTTATCTTTATACATAATATCTGGGTCACCGTGAACTGCTGCAAAAGGGAGTTTTTCATGCTGAACTGTATAAACTTTACTATTTAATAAATCAATTGGTGCGTGATAAAATCTTCCTGCAATTGGAAGTGCGGAGTATTTTAACCCATATCCCATTTTATGAGCTAAATATAAACTATGAGCTCCAGCATTTACAACTACAAATTTAGCTCTAAAATTCCCATTACTAGTTTTAACTAAATATGTACCATTATCCTCTTTAATCATATTTTCAACTTTTGTATTTAAGTGTACATCACAATTTTTATTAGAAATTTCTTGTGCATTTTTCACAAAAGAGTTTGCTAACCTTCCAAAGTCTATAGCTGAATATTCAGTGTCTGTTCCCATAGCAATAACTGGCTCACTTCTTGGTTTTCCATCTATATTTACTAAATTAGGTTCTAATAGGGCTAACTCATCCTCTTCGATTAATCTCATATATGGATAAAGTTCACTAAAAGCTTTCTGTCTTGTTTGAATATAAGCCACTTCTGCTTTTCCTACACCAAAAGCCATTTTGGGAATTTTTGTAAGAATATCATCTAAGTAATCATATTTTTTACAATATCTAAATACCATATTTGCAGTTATTTTTACTTTTTTAGCTTTATATAAAGTATAATTTGTCTCTATATCTCCACAATGAAGTGTTTGACTATTTCCACGAGCATTTGAATTAATATGAGCAATTTCCCCATACTTTTCAACTAAAGCGATATTTTTTAAATCTGTATATTCAGCTAATTCATAAAAAAGTGCTGTACCTGAAATCCCTCCGCCCACAATTAATACATCATAAATTTTTTCAGACATTATTGGTCTCCTCTTATTTGAAGACCATCAGAGTATATTTTTATTGGTTTAACCTCTTTTGCATCTATCTTTTTTTGTAAATCTCTATTTACTCTATCTAATTTATTAATTACAACTTTAGTTTGAGCCTTCATATCTTTTCCAACTCCATTTATTTTTGAATTAATAGAGTTTAATTTAGTTGTAATTCTCTCTAACTCTTTTGATAATATATTTAACTTATCATTTAAGTTACTATCATCAAAATCAATTTTTTGAACTATGGTCTTTTGCTCTTTTTGAGTAGGAACTATTGTTGGTATAGGTATTGGCAGAGGTTCTGATACTATCATAGTTTGTTTTTGATTTTTAATAATATTTAATATATTTTTCAACTCATTAATATTTTTTGTTAAATTTGAAATTTGATTTTTTATAACTCTTGCTTCATTTTCAAATTTAGTTGTATCTATATTTGAGCTAACTACTCTATTTTGAGGTGATTGTTTTACTACTTTTACTCCCGATATACTTCCTCTTAAATTCACTATTTTATCATTTACAGTTCCTATATTTTTATTAAAATCTTCCATAATTGTGATTCCAAAATAGACAACTGTTGCTAGGGTTAATATTACAAGTAAAAATACTACTCTAAAGAGTGAATCCATTGAAGCTTTTTTAGAAAATAGTGCTTTTTTATCTTCCTCTCCTTTTTGTTCTTTTTTATCATCATCAATAATATCAAGTTTTGCTTTACTTAAACTAAGTTTAATATCTTGAGCAGAGTGTTTAATATTATCTTTTAAATTATCAAGTTCAGACTTTATCTCTTCACTGTTACCTTTTATTTGTCCTTTTACTTTTTCAAACTCTGTTTTTACATTTTCAAAAGATACTTTATTTTCATCTTTTAATCCTTGACAATTTGTCTTTAGATTTTGACTCTCATCATATATTTTATCAAGCCCACTTTTTAACTCATCTATATACTTCTCCATCTCTATGCTCTCATCCTTTTTATATTCAATATTGCTACTTACCTCTTTTTTTTCTTCTTCTTTTTCTTTTTCAAATCCACTATTTTTAATTTTAGACTTTTCAGTTTCACCAAAAAAGTCATCTTTTATCTCTTCTTTTTCACTATTTTCACTTTTACTGTCATCACTATTTGTTCCAAAAAAGTCATCTTTATTTTCAGTATCTGTTGAGTTATTACTTTTAAACTCTACATCATCAGTTTTTAAAAAATCATCATTATTATTTGAGTTTTGCTCTTTTTCTAAAGAATCTTCCTCTACTAAAGGCGTCTTTTTTGGTTCAAATATATCCTTTACTTCAATTTTATCATCATCAAAATTTATATGCATATAATAATACCTCTTTTTAATTTTATATAAAAATAGAACTCATATAACCAACTACCCTAGAGTTATCCCCACTTGCATCTGCACTTGTTCTATAATCTAGTAAAATTGGTTTAAGTCCCTCTTCTTTAGCTACATCTATTAAAGCATTAACTCCTATTTTTCCACACGCTTCACACCCACCATTTAAAGCTTTTAAATCAAGATTTTCAACTCCATTTAAACAGATATTATCTAATTTTTTAGCTTCCTCTAAATCATAAAAGTGGCTTAAATCTGTACTAATAACAATTAAATTATCTTCATCTTTTAATAAAAAAGTTATAATTTTAGATAACTCTAAATACTCAACTCCACCATAAACTAATTCAACTATTTTTATATTGGGTAAGTAGTATTTTAAAAATGGAATTTGTGTTTCTGTGCTGTGTTCTTGATGTGCTTCAGGAATGAAGTCAATTTCTTTGAATTGTTCTCTTAGAGTTTTTAAATACTCTCTATCTATTTTAACATTACCAAAAGGAGATTCATAATAGTCAAATTCAGCTCCACTTACTCTATTTAAATAAATTTTATGACTAGGTCCAATTACAATAGCTCTCTTTTTTGGCTTTAGAGTTCGATAAGCAAAATTAGCAGTAAATCCAGAATATATATATCCAGCGTGAGGTGATATTATAGCTTTTGGAGAGTATTTTAAAATTGATTTATCTTTTAAGTGTGTATCAATTATCTCATTCCACCTCTTAATCATATCTATAATTTCATCTTTACTACTAGGATAAAACATCCCACTATGTACAGCTTTTCTCTTCATAACTTTCCTCTAAAGTAAATATTGCTTCATTTTATCATATTTCTTTTTAATTCCAAAGAGATAACCTTAATATTTTTTAAATTTTTATTCCACTCATTTAAAACTATATTTGCTTTTTTTGAAATTAATTTATAAAATTTATTTTTTAAGTTTTTATCAATTTTTTCTAACTCTTCTACTAACATTTTTGTAGTGTTAAATTCAATATTAAAACTTATATAAAACTCTTCTCTTACCCATAATTTAACTAAATTAAAGTCAATTTCTCCAAATCTATTATG
>JADGEE010000080.1 GCA_016744535.1 Campylobacteraceae bacterium | reverse complement strand
AATCAAATCTATATTATATAAGGTAATTTATGGATAACACAAAAAAAATCAGAAAACTTAATGCAATAGATGTAATAAAATTAATTGAAAAAATAATTATCTCAAAAATTGAAAAAAAGTTTAAAAATAAAAAAAGTTTAGACATTGATATTCATAAAAAAATTAATTTAATATCTTATATATTTTATTATGATTTAGAGTCTCACGGATTAAAACCAAAAAATATTTTAAAATTTGTAAAAAATGAAAATTATTGGAAAGAAATAAAAAAATTACTGAAAAAAAATTTGAATAAATTAAAAATGGAACTTTTAGGAAAGGCTAGAGAACATAGAAAAGTATATTTTAATAAAGTTAAAAAAACTTAAAAAAAGTTGAATTTTAATAAATTTTAGAAGGATAATTGTTTTTTAACTAATTTTTTTGGTTAAATTGTGTAAAGTTTTTGAAAATTTAAAATTTAAGGATAAAAAAGATATGAAACTAGATTTTTGTTCAGCTTGTGGCATAAAAAAAGATTTATTTTATTATTTACTTCCAAATGCTTCAATTAGTCAAGATAAAATGATTATTACACTGTGTGATAACTGTTTTAGATTGATTAATAATATTGAAAAAAATGATGTCTTTTATCATTCAGGAATGCCTCAATATGGATACAGAAGAGTAAAAATAAAAGGTAATATTACTAAAATTGAAGAGAATGAAGAAGAACAAGAAATTCTTAAAAAAGTAATAAAATACTATAATGAAGGGTTGAAAATAGTTCAAATTAGAAGTAAATTAACTGAAGAGAATATATTTAATAGAAAAGGTAAAATATTTCACTCAACTCAAATTAAAAGAATTTTAGAATATAATTTAAAAACTAAAATTAGTTTCAGAAAAAATAAAGACTAAAATGGTTTACTTAGTTGGGGCTGGTGCCAAAAAGAAACTCTTAACTCTTGAAGCAGTTGAAATTCTACAAAAAGCCCAAATAATTTTATATGATGCGTTAATTGACGAAGATATTTTAGAGTTTGCAAAAAATGCAAAAAAAATTTTTGTCGGTAAAAGAAAAGATAATCACCATTTAGACCAAAAAAAAATAAATGAACTTTTAATAGAGTATGGAAAAGAGAATATTGTAATCAGACTCAAAGGGGGAACTCCTTTTGTGTTTGGAAGAGGATTTGAAGAAGTTAGAGCATTAAATGAAGCAGGAATTGAAGTTAAAATAATTTCTGGAGTATCTTCTATTAACTCCGTTACAGAATCCTTTATGATTCCCTTGGTTGATAGAGAAGTCAATGATTCATTTAGAGTTATAACTGGACATAATATTAAAAAATTTAAATCTATCATAACTCCATATAACAATAGAGAAAGTTTAACTATTTTAATGGGTGCACATAAATTAAAAGAGATTATAAAAATTTTAATTGATAATAATTACCCAAAAGAGTTAAAAATTGCTCTATTATGCAAAGGATATACTCCTGAAGCAAAAAAAATACTATTAAGCTTAAATGAAATTCTATTAAAAGATGAAAATTTTTTTAAAGAGATAAAATCTCTAACTCCTCTTATAATATTTGTTGGTGAAATTTTAAATGAAGAGTTATGTATCCAATAGTTTTAACCCAAGATTTTAAAGTTTTAGTAGTTGGTGCTGGTAGGGCTAGTAAAATAAAATTAAAATCTTTAACTCAAAACTTTAGTGATATAACTTGCCTATCTTTAAATTTTGATAGTGAAATTGATAAACTTAATATTAAAAAAATAAAAGATAATTTTTATAATTTAAATTTAAATTTTTTTGATGAGTTTAATATGATTTACTTTACATTTGAATATCCAATAGAGTCGAAAAAAGAAAAATTTTTATTGAATGTAATTGAATATTTAAAAGAATCTAATAAATTACTAAATTGCTCTTCTAAACCCAAACTAGGTAACTTTATAAATCCTTGTACTAGAAGAGATAAAAATACAATTCTAAGTATCTCTACATTAAACCCTAAAAAATCTGTCAAATTAGCTAATAAATTGATAAAAAAGATTTAAATTACTCTATTACTGCAAAATCCCCCTTAATTAAATTAGCAGAACCTGAAATTAATGTTATAATTTTAGTATCATCATCAAGTGTGTGAAGTACATTAATAACTGAATCATCAGTTAAAATTTCAACTTTATCGCCTTTACTAACTATATATTCCTCGTTTAAATTCATAGATATAATAGGTTCAGGTGTGGCAGTTGGAGCTATTGTTATCATTGGTGTTGGCTTAATTATTGGCTCTATTATTGGTATCGGTTCAACTGTTGGCTCTGGCTTAATTATTGGCTCTATTATTGGTATCGGTTCAACTGTTGGCTCTGGCTTAATTATTGGCTCTATTGTAGGTTCTGGCATTGGTTCTAGCGTTGGAGCTACGATAGGTGTAACTATTTCATATTTCTCTTTAATCTCTATATTAAAGTTTACAATATCAACTCCACCTTTTTCATCACTTACAATAACGCTAACTTCATATATATTATCAAAATTATAATCTAATGGAAGTGTATAAGTAGAATATTTTTTTAATAAAAGTTCTCCATTATAAATTATAAATTTATCACTATCAACTCCTGATAGTGAATATATTAAATCATCATTGTTTATATCATTTGCTAAAATTGATATTACACTAATATTACTCTCTGATGTGAAAGTATCATACATTGATATTTTTACTGTGGAATTAGTCTCATAATTTTCTATTTTTGGTGCAATATTTGTACTGTTTTGTTCTAAAAACTTAACTATTTTATCACTACTACTTCCACCACATCCTATAAAAAAGAGAAAAAGAGAAGTTAAAATTATTAATTTAAAATTCATATATATCCTTAAAATTCAATTGTTTTACCACTTGACACTCTTGTGGTAATATCTAAAAGTAAATTTCCATCTTTCTCTTTTATGATAGCATTATTTCCTAACTCAAAATTACTATTTTTAGTAGTTGATTGAGTCTCTAATTCAGCTCCATTACTATCAAACTTTTTAAAATAAGAGTGGCTCTCACCATTTGGTGTAGTATCTACAAAAGCTTGTGTAATTATACCATTACTTTTAATTGACACCATAGTTTGAACTAAACCACTTTTATTAATTAGTGTTTTTGCACCTTTAACTTGTGATTGTGCAAATGTTGAGCGAGTTGATAGCAATTGACCTCTATTATTTTCATTAACAGTTACTTCGTGTTTTGCATAACCCTCTTTTGTTCCTGTAACTTTAATATCAACTTTTTCACTATTTTCATTAGTTGTAGTCGTACTTGTCTCAACTCCACTATCTTTAATAACTGTTTTTGTATTTGGAAGTTCTGAAGTGGCTTCTACTTTAATACTATTTCCATTTTCATCTCTACTCTCTAAACTGTGGGTTGCATCCCCATTAGACAAAGCTTGGGCTATAACCTCGTTTCTATTTCCTTGACTGTCTAAAACATTAGCTTTAGTTTCAATTGTATTATCTGTTTTAATTGTTGTTATTGCACCTTTTACCTCTGATGTCGCTTCAGTGATAGATTCTTGACCATTCTCATCTTTAAAACTTAATTTATGATTTGCTTGTCCACTTGGTTTTGCCTCAACTTTAAATTGAAGTTCTCTATTTTGAATCTCTCCACTATTATCTGTAAATGTAGTTGTTGCTGTTGCTGTTGTCTCAATTCCACTCTCTGCTATTGTTGTTGTAGCTCCTAATATTTCAGATTGGGCTTTTGTAACTATTGCATTTCCTTCGCTATCTGTTACTTGCATAACATGTGTTGCTTTTCCCTCACTATTAGCCTCTACAACTGATAATACTTCGACTTCACTCTTACTTCCATCTTGATTAGTTATTGTTGAAGTAGTATGTACACTTGTTTGAACACTACCGTCATCTTTAATTACTACATTTGAGCCTTTAACATTTGATTTTGCTACTGTTTTAACTACATTTCCATTTCCATCTGTAATATCAATTTCGTGTTCTGTATCACCATTTGCTGTTGCTACTGCTTTTACTTCCATTCCGTGATTATCTTTAAATGAAGTTTTAAGTGAACCATCTTTTCCCATCTCTACATTAGTTCCAACTTTTGTAGAACTAATTTTTGTTTTAACCTCATTACCATCTTTATCTGTTACTTTTATTTCACTTGTGAGTGTTCCATTATTATTTACTTTAGTTTTACTTTCTGTTTTTGAACCATTTTCATTATTAACTTGTGCTTTTGTCTCAACTCCTGCATCTGTTGATGTTATTATTACATCCTCTTTAGCAAAATCTGTTTTTATCTCTGTTTGTGTAACTTTGCCACTTCCATCTACAAAATCAACTGTTGCTGTATTTGTTCCATCTTCATTTTCACTAAAATCTCCATAAGTCTCTATTTGGTTATTAGTATCTACTTCATTGATTACTACAACTTCCTCATTTGTATCACTATCTATTATAATAATTGTATCTTCTTCAATTACCTCATCATTTACAGACTCTTCAACTGTTGGTTCTGATTCTTGGTCATTTGTAACTGATGCTACATAAGTTGTTGTTCCACCCCCACTACTTGAGCTTAAACTTCCTGTTCCTGTTACTGTTATACTGAAATCTTTTGTAAGCGTTGTATCTGCTAAATTTACACTTGCTGTTAGTGTAACTATAACATCACTTGTTCCTTGTGTTAGAGTTCCAGTATTTGTAATAGTTGTAGAGTTATTTGTAGCCCAACTTATTACACTTGAATTTGTAGTCCCTAATGTTGGAAGTGTTAAATTCGTAGTTGTTGGAGAAGTTAAAGAAATTGCATTTAAATCTGCTAATATAAGTGGATAGGCACTCACATTTAAATCAAATATTGTATTTACTTCACCTGATTGATTATCTTCAAGAGTTAATGTAAATCTTACAATTCCCTCTACATTTGGCTTAGAGATAATTGTTAAATTTATATCTCGATTATTGTATTCACTATAAGTTAGGTTATAATCATTAGTGCTATCATACCAAGTCTGATTAAATTCAACTAAAGAGGTATCATTTGCATCAACTGTTAAATTTACATCCCCTAAATCCACATCAGCAATATTAAGAGTAATATTAAATTCACTAAAATTCATATCTTTACTAATATTAGACATAGTCGTAATTGTAGGATTATCATCTATTGGATAAATTGTGATGTTAAAATCTTTCGTAACTTCGTTTACTCCGTCATCAACTGTTACATTTAATTCTGCTATTCCATAAGCATTTGTAACTGGTAATAATGTAATATTTAAATCTTGTATATAAGTTGAATTTGATATGTTTGTACTCCAATTTTGAGTAAAATTTACAATTGTAGAATCATTACTCTCAACTGTAATATTTAAATCTCTATTTTCAGAGTCTGTGATATTTATAAGAGAGATATTAAAGTCACTAAAATCTTCACTTAAATTTATATCTGTCATATTTATATCATAAGTTGGTGGGTCATTTACCTCTGTAATCGTAATATTAAAATCTACAACTACGCTATCTAATGTTCCATCTGAAACTTTAAAGCTAAAACCATCACCTTTTGCTGTTGTAACCGTATTTGTGTAATTTATATCACCAATATCTGCTTGTGTAAATGTTGTGTTTACACTTGCATTAAGTTCTGTATTTGTACTTATTTTATGGAGTATTCCATAACTTGGAGATGTTGTTATTGTATAAATTAAAGTTGAATCTACATTATCAATATCACTTGAACTTAAATATGAGGTTGTGATAGTTCCACCTTTTGCCTCTTGAACTGTTAAAGTATTATTTACATCTATTGTTGGTGTATCATTTACTGCACTTAGCGTTACATTAAAATCTTTACTTACTCTATTTGTTCCATCCCATATTGTAACATTCAATTCAGCTGTTCCATTAGCATTTTCAACTGGTATAATTGAAATATTTAAATCTTTATTTCCATAATTTGCACTTGTAAGATTGCTATCTCCCCAACTTAAAGTATAACTTAAAATTGAACTATCATTACTCTCTACACTTATATTTAAATCTGCATTCTCTTGGTCAATAATATTATATATGCTTAAATTAAATTCACTACTATCTTCACTAAGATTTATATCAGTCATATTTATATCAAATGTTGGCATATCATTTACTTCAACTATTGTTAAATTAAAATCATAAATTGATGTCTCTGTACTACTTTGGTCTTCTACTTTAAATTTAAATCCGTCACCTGTTGATGTTCCTGTATGAGTATAATTTACATCAGCATTATTTATATCTGTTTGTGTAAAAGTACCACTTGTATTTATGCTAGAGCCATTTAGACTCAATGTACCATAAGTTGGTGTTTGTGTGAGTGTATAAGTTAATGTTGTATTATTATCAGGGTCATTGGCACTTAACATTGTATTCGTAATAATTTTACTTGTAGATTCTGTTACTGACGGAGTTGTATGGTTTACAATATATGGCGTATCATTTACCGCCGTTACTGTTACATTAAAGACATTACTTACTAAATCTTTTCCATCATAAGCACTCACATTAAGTTCCGCCACTCCACTTGCATTTGCTTCTGAATTTAGAGTAATTGTTAAAGTTTGTCCATTGTATTGTGCGAAAGTTAAATCATTAGTCCAACTTTTTGAAAATGTTATTAATGAGCTATCGTTATTCTCTACACTTAAGTTTATATCATCACTATTACTATCTGTTAAGTTTGATATTATTAAAGATGTATCAGTTCCAAAATCTTCGATTAAACTTGGGTCAGTTAAAAATGAAAAACTTGGTACAGCATTTGTTGTAGCACTAACTGACGTATTGCTCTCTAATCCGTTATTATACGCAGTAACTCTAAAATAGTAAGGCGTATTCTCAATTAGTGATGTTACATTATACTCTGTAACTCCTGCACTTAAATTAGCTATTGCAGTTCCATATCCACTTCCATTTGTTGTTGATTTATAAATTTTATAACCACTCTCTGTACTTGAAGCATCACTCCAACTTAAATCTATTTGGCTTGAATTTAAATCAACCGCACTTAATCCAGTTGGAGCTGTTGGGGCTGTTACATTATTTTCTGCACTTGAATTACTCTCACCATCTCCATTATATGCACTTACTGTAAAATAGTATTGCATATCTGTTGGAATATTGCTAAATGAGTAAGTTGTTGTATCTACTGTATTAATAGTTTGGTTCAATTCATAAGTACCACTACCCCCAGTAAGTGAAGAGTATATTTTATAGCCAATCTCATTTGCAACATTATCCCAAGTTAAATTTAAATCACTGTTATTTACTGTTTTTACTACTAAGTTTGTTGGACTTGCCGGTGTCTCATCAATATTTGTAATAGTTACTGCTATATCTTGTACATCTGTTAAATTTGAAGTTCCATTATCTGTTGCTGTTACATTTAATTCATAAACATTATTTGCTCCAGCATCTGTTGGAGTTTCATAATCTAGAGCTGATGTAAAAGTTAAAACACCTGTACTTGAATTTATAGTAAATTTAGCTGAGTCTGTTCCTGATTTTGAATAACTTATAATATCGCTATCAATATCTGTTGAAGTTACTGTTGTAACTGTTGTAGAGTTTTCTGCTACATTTATACTAGCAGTAGTACCCCCACTATTACTTGTAATTACTGGATTATCATTTACATTATTGATTGTCACATTTACCGTTACTGAAGCAGTAGCACTTCCATCGCTTACATTGATATCAAAAGTATCACTACCATTTAAATCTGCTGTTGGAGTATATGTAATAGTACCTCCACTCTTTATATTTGTACTCCCACTACTAGCAGTTGCTGAAGTTAAAGTTAAACTTCCTTTTGAAGGTGCTATTTTTTCACCCCAAACAATAGTTTGTGAGCTATCACTATCTGAAACATTTAAATCTTCTGTTATATCATTATTTGTTGAATCCTCATTTACTGTAATAGATATTGGTGATGAATTTATAAAGGTTGGAGTGGTGTTTGAGGATGGGGCTTTTAAATTAGAAAGTACCATACCCTGAATATCAAAATTAGCTATCTCTGTATTACTGTCTCTGTGAGTTGTAAACCTAATAGTAAAAGAGCTAATATCACTAAAACCATCTGAACTTAAATCAATATTATATGTGCTAGGAGTTCCTCCAGCTTGATTTTTAGTTTTTAAAACACCACCTGAAGTAGCAGTAATATTTACATCCACATCATTAGCATTATTAGCAGCAAAATTTTGCCATGTAAAAGTATCTAAATTAAATGTTCCAAGGTCTGTATCATCTGCAGTCCAAGTTAATTCACAATAATAGTAACTATTGCTATCTTGTAATGTTCCTGTCCCAAAGTAAAAAGAACTACCTGTTGTAGAAATACTATCACAGCTTGTTTTAGTAATCGTAAAACCATCAGTCGTATTACCATCAGTATTATTACTATAATAAGTACCTCCAAAAGTTTGAGTTGCATTTGGTAAAGCCCCCCACGCATTACTTGTCAATCCAAAAAGTAAAGAAGCTGTTAAAATTGATAATTTTGTTTTTTTAATTAGTTTCATTTTGTTTCTCCTTTGTAATTAATTTTTTATATTCTCTAGTAACTCTACATCTAAATGATAAAAATGATTTATTTGAGATTTTAATATCATTATTAATTTATCATCTTGTGTTAAAACTTCATCATTCCTTAGCTTTTTTAAAACTTTTTTACTCTCTTTCTCTAAATATTCATCAAATATATTATTCTCAAACATTGTTACTCCTTATTTAATTCTTATATTTTTTATAATTTAAATACATATTTAAATTATAAAAAATATTAAAAAATGGGAAAAACCCATTTTAATTTCTTGCTGGAAATATACCTTGTAAAGCGATAATATATTGCATTCCTAAATTTGGTTGCATAATAGAAAATGCTCGAGAAGAACCAGTAGCATTAATAGCAACAGTACCACCACTGAGACCACCTCCACCTGTTACAGTTACATCAATAGACCCTTTACCTAAATCTACTAATTGATTTACATTTTTATCTGATGTAAAGTATGGAAAACCATCGTTTCTACCACTTTTACTTTGACCTAAATAATCACCAGTTTGTGGTTCTAAATTATCACCATTACCTTTTGACGCTTTAAGAGTAGCTGTAGCACTAATAGGTGTAATCGGTGTACCGATTCCAATAAAAGTAGCAGTATGAGAATGAGTTGGTAACTCTGCTACATTTAATGTATGAATTTCTCTACCTAGTTCTTGTCCTTGACGAACTTCTGTTAATCCCTCACCTCTACCAACACCTATCGGAACTCTACTTTGCATATTAGGTAGTGCAAAGTTTGTTCGTCCATCACCACCCCAAGTAGTACCTAAAATTGCGTATAGTGCTTGATTTTGAGAAATTGCTATTAACTGTCCATTACAAAAACCCCAATCTTTTGGAGCAAAATTTCCTCCAAAACTGATAATTCCACCCATAATAAATTCACTCATAAAAACTCCTTTAAAATATTAATTTATAGTTATAAATTGTTCACCTGCATCAACTTTAAAACGCTTCGCAAAGCGTAAACCACTAAAAGTCCCATCTGGTACAGAAACAATATCAACTCTTATACTTCCATCAATTGTAGCTACGATTAATCCTTCTGGATAACCTATGTGAAGAATATATCCTGCGTCTAAACCTAGATTTAGCATATCAACAACAGTAGCTTCAAGTATACTTATATAAGAGTTTTTCCATAGAGTTTGTGCACCACCAAAAATAGGATTGCAAGCACGAATTAAATTTACTATATCATTTGAATTCATAGTATCCCAATTAATTGAGATATCTTTTCGTTCAATATTAGGTGCTTTTGATACATCTCCTATTTGTGCTATTGCAGGTACTTTAGTGTTATCATAAGCATATTGTTTTAAAAGTTCTAAAAACTCGTCCACTAAATTAATAACTAATTGTGAAATAATGCCCATTACAATGCCCATTGTATCTTTTGGGTCTATATCAAAGCTTTTTTGAATAATTATATCTCCAGCATCAAATATTTGAGTAATTTTATGTATAGTTAAAGTAATACTCTTTTCACCATTTTTAAGTTGCCAAAATAGAGCTTGTGAACCTCTATATTTAGGAAGTGATGATGGGTGAATATTAAAAATATTACTGTTAAAATATTTTGAAATATTTTCTGATAATTTATGTGAAAAACCAAAAATTATTGCTAAATTAGTATCAACTTTTTTTAATATTTCAATATTTTGATTATCATCTTTATCTAAATATTGAAAATATGGAATATTCATTTGAATAATATTTTGTAAAAGCATTTGAGCATCTGCATCAACTCTATTAGTTATAACTATACAAGCTAGAGTATTTTTTGATACAAGATAATTTATTAATGAAAGTGAAATTGAACTTGATGTAAAAAGCGTAATTTTATTGCTTATCATCTGTTTTCCTTTGTAACTAAAAATCCTGGTAAACCTACTAATTTATAATAAAAAATTATATTATCACCACTCTTTACATAAAGGTCAGTCTTTTTTTTATCTGTTTGAGGAATAAAATTAATACAGATATCTAAGTTTGGTAGAGGGTGTGTTATTCCTGAATCATACTCATTAATAACTTCATCTTTATATATTGTTATATTAGTAGAAAATAGAATTATCCTTCTATTATCTTCATTTTTAAAATTGGGTATAGTAAGTGTTGCACATTTAACAAGTTTTGTATTTTCATCTAAATTTAATATTTTCATATTTTTCAAAGTACCTAAATTTATTTTTAAAATATTTCCTAAAACAACCCTTTTCTTAAATATCTTTTTATCTATATCTATAGAATTTGTAAACTCTTTATCTTTCCATTGTGTGTTATATTCATCTTCCCCTATTGTTAAAATAGCATCAATATTAACCTCTTGAGGTAAAAAAACACCATTTTTATCTAATAGAGATGAGAAGTGTTTTGAGATTGAGAGATGACCCTCTTTTGTAAAACCGTGTTGCATAGCCTCAAGAATTAATAAATGTATCTTTTCATTAGTCTTATAATCAACTGCATCCATAAGTAAAATATCTTTGACAAAAATATCTAAATTAGTTACTTTTAAAATTTCATTCAAACTTATAATAGCTCCCTCTTGAATATCAATAAAAGTTACTTTAAAATCATTTTCGTTATATATGTTTGAACTTTTATAATATGCTAAAAGTGGAATAAGTAGAGGTGCTAATGGTCCACAAGCTGGATATAGTACGTGTAGTGTCTCATTTTTGTAAATTTTTTTTAAATCTTTAATTGCTTTATCTATGCCTCTAACAAAAGCTGAAACTCTAAAAACATCGTTAATAGTTGTTATTGCATTAGCTGGAGACATAGCAAAACCTGTTTTATTTAAAAATTGTCTATCTCGCAATTCCATTGGTACTTTGGCATAATCAAAAATATCTTTGAGACTATCATAAAGATTTTCAAGTTGTATTTTTGTCTGTTCGTAAGATTCTATTGTATTTTTTGTATTTAATATATTTTTTATAAGTGAAGATGAATTATTATTAATAATAGATTTTTCTAAAACAATAGGTGTCTCTATATTTAAAAGTTCTCTTATCTTTTCATCATTAGTTGAGAGTTCATACATTTATTCTCCTTTCAATCGTTTTAAATTTTTAATTATCTTTAATGCAGAGTCACTTCCAATTTGCTCTAAATTCAAAATAACTTCATCTATGTTATTATCATTAACGCTATTAGTTCCATATTTAGCTTTTATCTCTTTAAAACCAGCCTCAATAAAAATATCCTTTAACCATTTATTAACTTTTAAATCCAACACTAAATGAATCCTATCTTTATTACTTTTATTTATCGCACTATGTGGCTTACTTGCATCTATATAATAAGTTTCACCTCCTAGCATTTGAACTAAATTTTTATTTACAAAAAATTTTACTTTTTCATTGGTTTGGATTGGGATATGTATTCTTATAGTTCCCTCACCAAAACTAAGTCCTAAATCAGTATGTTCTCTTATATTTGTACCAACACTTAATTTCATAAATCTAATTGACTCTTTTTCACACTTAAAACTCTCTGCAATCTCTTTTATATAAGGTGATTTTTCAAATAAAGGTGTGTCACTAAAACTTTCATCTCCAATACCTGCATATATGCTTTTTTCTTTTCCATCTATTGAACGCAAAGAAATAGCACTCCACTCACCATCATAAATAGATTTATTAATATGGGGAATAAATACCTCTTCTACTTTTAATAATTCATCTTTTAACTTATTTGTATCAAAATTAAATGGAAGATTTAAAAAATCACTCATTTATATTCACCTTTTTTATTCAAAAAATTATAAACATAAACATAATTATACAATGAGAAAGTGATATTTTTGTGATATTTTTTGAATTTGTAATAAAAATTTAAAAT
>JADGEE010000161.1 GCA_016744535.1 Campylobacteraceae bacterium | reverse complement strand
AAACTTAGAAAAAGAGATTTTAATTGCTTCATTTAGAGCATTTATTCAACTTCTAATTTTAGGTTACTCTTTAATTTATATATTTCAATTAGAAAATATTTTATATTTAATTTTAGTTTTAATTTTTATGTTGATTTTTGCTTCATTTACAGCAAATAAGAGATTAAAATTAAAATATGGTTTTTTTATTGCACTTCTAACTTTAAGCCTTTCGACAACTATAATCATATCAACTCTATTACTTTTAAATATAATCTCTTTTAGGGCAAATGAGTTTATTCCAATTGCTGGAATGATTATAGGAAATGCTTTAAATACTTACTCTTTAGTAATTAATAGGTTTCAATCAGAAGTTAAAAATAGTATTAATATTATTGAAGGTAAGGTTTCTTTAGGAGCTGATTTAAAAGAGGCTCTTCATTTAGAGATAAAAAAATCAATTAAAGCTTCATTAATTCCAATAGTTAATAATCTTCAAACAGTTGGATTTGTATTTATCCCAGGTATTACTGTTGGAATGCTTTTAGCTGGGGCAGAACCATTAAAAGCAATATCATATCAATTAGTGATAATGTATATGATAGTTGGAGTTACACTATTTAGTGCGATATTTGGAACACTATTTAGTTATAAAATAATATTATACGCTAAGTAAATAAAACTCTTAATTATAAGATGTTAAAATTCTTAAAATTAAATTATTAAAAAACTTAAAGGAATTTTGATGTTAAAACCCCTTTTAATTGAGATAGGAGTGGAAGAGTTACCAGCAATTCCATTTTTAAAAGAGTTAGATAATCTTGAGCCTAAATGGGAAAAGATATTAGAAGATAACTCTCTTCTTTGTAATTTTGAAATTTTCTATACTCCAAGAAGAATCACTCTTTGGCATAGA
Organism: Campylobacteraceae bacterium; assembly: GCA_016744535.1. Taxonomy (GTDB): domain Bacteria; phylum Campylobacterota; class Campylobacteria; order Campylobacterales; family BB28; genus BB28. Next base: position 1,931 of record JADGEE010000161.1, on the reverse strand, counting down.
GAATTTAGTGTAAAACAGTCAAATAAAGAAGAAGAATTATTTGGTGCGCCGATTGCGGTTGCTTTTAAAGATGGCGAACCAACTAAAGCAGGATTAGGATTTGCTAAAAAGTGTGGAGTTGATATTAGTGAGGTAAATACTACAAAAAAAGGAAATAAAGAGGTCCTCTATTATAAAAAAGAGATTGAAGGTAGAGAATCTAAAGAGTTAATTGGAAATATGGTTGAGAGTTTTATTAAGTCATTAAACTTTGGAAAATCTATGAGATGGATTGATAAAGATACACAATTTATTAGACCAATACGCTGGATTTCATCAATGTTAGGTGAAGAGATTGTAGAGTTTGAAACTTTTGGAGTAAAATCATCAAATATAACTTATCCACATCGACAAATATCTTATGAACCATTTAAATTTGATTATGCAGGAGATTATTTTTGTAATTTAGAAAAAAATGGTGTAATACTTTATCAAGATGAGAGAAAAAAGAGAATTTTAAATCAATTTATTGAACTTGAAAACCAACATAATATTAAAATAGAGATTGATGAAGAGCTTCTAGCTGAAATTGTAACAATTACAGAGTATCCAACAGCTTTAATAGGTGAATTTGATGAAGAGTTTTTAAGACTTCCAAAAGAGGTAATTATCACTTCAATGAAAGAGCATCAACGATATTTTGCAGTTTATAAAGATGATAAAATTACAAATAAATTTATAGTAGTTTCAAATGCAAATACAAATAGTTTTGAAAAAATTACTAAAGGAAATGAGAAAGTTTTAAGAGCAAGACTTTCAGATGGATTATTCTTTTATGATAATGATTTAAAAAATGGTTTTAATACAGATGGACTTAAAAAATTAGTATTTGTTGCAGGTCTTGGAACAATGGAAGATAAAGTAAACAGAGAAGTAAATATTTCAGAAATTTTATTTGATAAGTATTGGAAGAATATTGAGAGTAGCGTTGAAGATTTAAAAAAAGCTGTTAAATTAGCTAAAGCTGATTTAATGACAGAGATGGTTTATGAATTTACAGAACTTCAAGGTTTAATGGGATATTACTACGCTAAAGCTTTTGGAGAAAACCAATTTATTTATAATGGAATAAAAGAGCAATATTTACCAATAGGTGAAGAGAGTGAATTGCCAAGTAGTTACTTTAGCTCAATGGTAGCCTTATCTTATAAACTTGATAATATTATGGCACTATTTAGTATAAATAGAATACCAACAGGCTCAAAAGATCCATTTGCATTAAGAAGAAGTGCAATAGGAGTAATTAGAATAGTTTTAGAGAGAGAATTAAATTTTAATTTAAATGATATAATTAGTAGAATTAAAAGTAACTATAAAGAGTTTGATACAGATAGTGTAATTGAATTTTTCTTAGAGAGAATTTATCAAATATTTAATGATATTAATCCATCTATTATAAAAGCTGTAATTGATAGTGGTGAGAGAGATGTTTTAGAGATTTCTAAAAAAGTTCAAGCATTAACTTCAATTGTAGAGAGTGATTCGTTTAAAGAGGTATTTACAACTTTTAAAAGAGTTGCAAATATTACAAAAGATGTGAATATGGAAGAGTTACTATTAATTAATGAAACTCTTTTTGAAAAAGAGGAAGAGAAAGCATTATTTAATAAATTTAATAAAACTATAAATACTAAATATGAAAATTATGAAGAGGATTTAGATTCTCTATTTAATTTAAAACCTGAACTTGACAGTTTCTTTGATAATGTAATGGTAAATGTAGAAGATGAAAAAATCAAAGGAAATAGAAAAAATTTAATCGCTTCAATTTATAAAGCCTTCAAAAAAATCGCAGATATAAAAGAGATTAGTATTTAATTAATCTATCTCTTTTATCTTCAAAATTTTTATCTTCATAACTTAAATTTAATAAATAATAATTTTATATATCT
>JADGEE010000079.1 GCA_016744535.1 Campylobacteraceae bacterium | reverse complement strand
AATAATTTTTAAGTTCTTTTTCTAAAGTTATTACATTTTTCATATGTTAATTATAGCAATTTTTCACATAAATAAAATTTATAGGCGTGTAGTGAGAGTAGTTACTAAGAGTGGAAGAAAGTTTTATTTTTATCATATTTCAAAAAAAAGAACTGCTGAAGAACTTTTAAATTTTGAACTTAAATTACCAAATGTAGATAAAATATATTGTGATGGTAATTTATCTTATAGTTGTGTTTATTGACTTGAAATGGTATCGTTGTTTGTAAATCTTAATATTCGAGGTTGATATACTATTTAGTCAGTTCCATAAAAAGAGACGGATTCTTTATCTCTCTCTTTTATTATTTATAATTTTTCTTGAATAATCTCCTTTAACTCTCTTATCTCATTTTTTAATTCTGAAATCTCTTTAGATGTATTATCTATAACTTTTTGTTCATTGTGACTATTTATTGCACTCATAGCATCTACAACAATTGCTACAATTAAATTTATCATAATAAAAGTAGCAATAAATATAAAAACTATAAAAAATATCCAAGAGAGAGGATAAACTTCCATAATAGGTCTAACTATTCCCATTGACCAAGATTCTAAAGTCATAATTTGAAAGAGAGTATAAAATGATTCTCCTAATGTTCCAAACCACTCTGGAAATTTTTCGTTAAATAGCTCTGTTGCCATAATTGCAAATACATAAAAAAATAGAATTAAAATCATAGCAATTGATGCCATGCCTGGAATAACGCTCACAAGTGCAGAGACAATTTTTCTCATTTGAGGAACTACTGTTATTAATCTAAATAGTCTTAAGACTCTAAGAACTCTTAAAATTTCTAATCCTCCACTAGCTGGAATCAAAGATATTCCTACAACAAAAAAATCAAATAGACTCCAAGGCTCTTTAAAAAATTGTACTCTATAAATATAAATTCTTAAAATAATTTCAACCGTAAATATAGAGATAACTGTAATATCAATTAAGTGAAAAATAGATTCATAAGAGTTTGTTAAATCTTTTGAAGTTTCAAGCCCCATAGTTATACCATTAAAAATAATTACTGCTATGATAAAATTTTGAAATATTTTACTATCTACTAAATTTTTAATTTTATTAAACATATTATCTAATCCTTTAATTTTTAAATTTTTAAATTATCTATTGCCTCATAAGCCACTTGAAAAACTCTATCTATCTCCTCTTTTGTAATTACATAAGGAGGCATAAAATAGACAATATTACTAAGTGGTCGAAGTAAAACACCTTTTTTTAGTGCAAAATTATAAATTGCTAAGTTTATTCGTTCTTCTTTATATCCTTCTAACTCTATTGCTAAAATCATTCCCCTTTGACGAACCTCTTTTACATACTTTAACTCTCTGAAAATTTTTGATTTTTCTCTCATATACTCAATTTTTTCTCTATTTTTTTCTATTATATTATCTTTTTCAAAAATATCTAAAGTAGCATTTGCAACTGCACAAGCTAAAGGATTACCAGTATAACTATGGGAGTGTAAAAATGTTTTTTCATAACTCTTATAATCACAATAAAAAGCATTATATATATTATCATTTGTAAGTACAACTGAAAGCGGTAGATAACCTCCAGTTAAACCTTTTGATAAAACTAAAAAATCAGGTGTGATATTAGCTTGTTCAAATGCAAACATAGTTCCAGTTCTTCCAAACCCAACGGCTATTTCATCTAAAATCAGATGTATTTTAAATTCATCACAAATATTTCTAACTAATTTTAAAAATATAGGATGGTGCATCTTCATATATCCAGCACATTGAACTAATGGCTCAAATATTACAGCTGAAATATTATTTAAATTTTTTTCGATAATTTTTTTTAAAGTAATACTTGCTCTAATTGCTTCCTCTTCACTATCATCTAATGGATGAGGTGAGTGAAGAGTTTTAATTAAAATTTCACTGTAAACATCTTTATACAGACTCACATCACCAATTGATAAAGCTCCCAGCGTTTCACCGTGATAACTATTAGTTAAAGATATAAATAGAGGTTTTGTTTCTCCTAAGTTTTTGTGATAGTGAAAACTCATTTTTAGTGCAACTTCAATTGCACTTGAGCCATTATCAGCGTAAAAACATTTATTTAACTCTTTAGGCGTTAAATTAACTAATCTCTCTGATAATTTAATGATAGGTTCGTGTGAAAAACCTGCAAAGATAATGTGTTCTAACTCATCTACTTGTGCTTTTAATTTAGAGTTTATATAATCATTTGAGTGTCCAAAAATATTTACCCACCAACTACTAATGGCATCAATATAAGAGTTATTTTCAAAATCATATAGATAAACACCTTTTGCTCTTTTTATTGGAATTAATGGTAAAGCTCCTTCGTGGTCACTCATTTGAGTACAAGGATGCCAAATATGTTTTAAATCTCTCTCTATTATTAATTCATTTTTCATCAAATCAACCCTATTTATATAATATTAATTTCTATTTAAGTAAAATTATAACAAAAAAGAGGGTTTTAATGATAACTTGGATGCAAAAGCATAAAAAATATTTAGTTGTTACAATTTGGGTTAGTGTAATCGCATTTGTTGGGGCTGGATTTGTTGGATGGGGAGCTTATAGTTTCTCAAACAAAGATTCACTAATAGCAGAAGTGGGAGATAAGGAGATAAAAGTTAATGATTTGCAAGAGGAGTACTCCAGAATTTACTCATTTTATGCAAATATGTTTGGAAATAATTTTAATAAAGAGATGGCCGAGCAGTTACAATTAGAGAATATGGCAATAAAAAATTTAATTGATTCTACACTATTTTTAAATTTAGCAGATGAGTTTGGATTTATGGTTTTAGATTCAGAGATTAGTAAAAAAATTGTATCTATTGAGAGCTTTCAAAAAGATGGAATTTTTGATAAAGATATATATATATCTGCACTAAAGAGAGCTAGATTAAAACCTAAAGATTTTGAAGCATCTATTAAAAAAGAGATTTTAATGGATAAAGTAAAAGATATATTTGATATTAACTCAAGTGATTTAGAAATTAACTCTATTAATTCAGCATTTTATATGCAAGATAGAATATATTTTACAAAAATTGATAAAAATTTATTAGAACTTAATGTTACAGATAGTGGTATTAAAAATTTTTGGGAAAAGAGCAAATCAAATTATATGACAAAAACTATTTATGAAATAAATGCTATTAATTTATCTATAAATGAAGTTAATTTAAGCAAAAATGAAATAGAGGAATATTATAATCACAACAAAATAGAGTTTAAAGATAGCGATGGGAAAATTTTAAGTTTTGAAGATGCAAAAAATGAAGTTCAAAAAGAGTTAAAATTTAAAGAAGCTAAGAAAATGGCACTTAAAAAATATTTAAAACTTAAAAAAAATAAAATTAAAGTAGATACTCTAAGAGTTAATGAAGGTGATATTAATTTTAACCAAGTAGCATTAAGTAAGTTAAATGGTATAAAAGTTGGTGAAACAATTAAACCTTTTAGAGTTGAAAATGGTTTTTTAGTAGTTAAATTAATTAATAAAACTTCTCCTGAAATAATGTCTTATGAAGATGCTAAAGCGTTGGTAGTAGTTGATTTTAAAAAATCACAAGGGGTTAAAGCTTTAGAGAGAGAAGCTAAATCTAGGGTTGATACTTTTGAGGGTGAGGATTTAGGTTTTATATCTCGTGATGATGTAAGTAAGTTTGGATTAAACGAAGAAGAATCATTGAAAGTAAGTGAGAGAATTTTTGGCTCAAAAAAAGCTAAAGGTTATATTATTTTAAATGACAAGGCTATCTTATTTAAAATTTCTAATCAAAGGCTACCAAAAGAGGGGGATATGGAAAATTTAGATTTTATTAATCAAAATCTTTTAAATATAAAAGATAATTTAGTAAATTCTAAAATTTTGGATATCTTAAAAAATAGATATGAAGTAAAACTATATTATAAAAATAGTAAAGGAAACTAAAGTTGAGTAATACAATTTTAGGCATTGATATTGGCTCAACAAAAATTTGTGCCGTTATAGCAGAAGAGAGAGATGATGATCTCTTTGTAATTGGGGCTGGAATTTCAAAATCACAAGGTCTAAAAAAGGGTGTTGTTACAAATATAGATTTAACATCTAAAGCTATTAAAAATGCAGTAAATGATGCTAAAAGAGTTGCAGGTACTAATTTTTCTAAAGCGATGATCTCAATTTCAGGAGTCTATACAAAAGGAATTAATAGTTCAGGGATTGTGAATATTCCAAATAATGAGATTACTATTAAAGAGATTCATAGAGTAATGAACACAGCAATTTACAATGCAAATATATTAAGCGAATATGATATAATACATGTACTTCCTTATAATTTTAAATTAGATGAGCAAAACTTTATTGATGATCCACTTGGAATGACAGGAAATAGATTAGAGGTATTTGTACATATTGTGACTGCTCAAAAGACAAATTTAAATAATTTAAAAAAAGCAGTAAGTGGTGCTGGAATTGATATTGAAAATATAGTTTTAAATGGATATGCTTCAAGTATTTCTGTTGTTAAAGAGGATGAAAAAGAGCTTGGAGTTGCTGTAATCGATATGGGTGGAGCAACTTGTAATTTAGTTATACACTCTCTTAACTCGATCAAATATAGTGATTTTTTAGGGGTAGGTTCATATAATATTACAAATGACTTATCTTACGCATTTCACACACCACTTTCAGTTGCAGAGAAGATAAAGGTGGAGTATGGCTCACTCATAGAAGAAGAAGGAGATTCTGAAAAAATTTTGGAATTACCTATAATTGGAGATGAGAACGCGACAAAAGAGGTCTCTTTTCTTGATATTCAAAATGTAATTAGAGCAAGAGTTGAAGAGACTTTAATTATTTTAGCTAAGAAAATAGAGCAAAGTGGTGAGCAGTTAGGTGCTGGTATTGTTTTAACTGGTGGTATGACAAAATTAAAGGGTATAAAAGAGTTAGCTGGGTCTATTTTTGGAGATATTCCTATAAAATTAGCTAGACCAAAAGAGATAAATGGAGTATTTAACTCCTTAAAAGAGCCATCTTATTCAAGTGTTGTTGGACTTATTTTATATGGACTTGGTCGTTCAACTCCTTATGAGATAGATTCAAATAAAACATTGAATTTTAAAACAAATAAAATAAATGATATAAATTTAGATAGTTATCAAAAAGAAAATTTTCGTGAAGAGATAAAAAATGAAGAGAATATTCCACCTGCTATGAGTGCAAAGCACGATTTAGCGGCAATTACAGATAATGATACCCAAAGAGGTAGTAGAGTTAGTAAATTTTGGCAGTGGATAACGCACCTTTTTTAGATAGGAGAGAGTATGAGTGAACTTTTTACAATTGAAGAGAAACATCACTATGAAGATTTAAGTGGTGCTAAAATTAAAGTTGTTGGCGTAGGTGGTGGTGGTGGAAATATGGTAAATCATATGATACGAAGTGAAATTGATAGAGATAATCCAATTGATTTAATTACAGTAAATACTGATTTACAAGCTTTAGGGACATCTTTAGCTCCAACTAGAATACAATTAGGACCAAAACTTACAAAAGGTCTTGGTGCTGGAATGAAGCCTGAAGTTGGTAGAGAATCAGCACTAGAGAGTTTTGATTTACTAAAAGAGAAATTAGAAGGTGCTGATATTGTATTTATTGCGGCCGGTCTTGGTGGTGGAACTGGAACTGGAGCCGCTCCAATTGTAGCACAAGCAGCAAAAGAGATAGATGCACTAACTGTTGCAGTTGTTACAAAACCATTTAAATTTGAGGGTAGAAGAAGAATTAAATTAGCTGAATTTGGTTTAGAGGAGTTAAAAGAAGAGAGTGATTCAATAGTAGTCATTCCAAATGATAAACTTTTAACCATAATTGAGCAAAAGCTTGGACTTAAAGAGAGTTTTACACTTGTTGATGATATTTTAGCTCGTGCTGTAAATGGAATGAGTTCAATTATTCTTGACCATGGACACTCTGATATTAATGTCGATTTTGCAGATGTTAAAACTATTATGGGGCATAAAGGCTTAGCACTTATGGGTGTAGGAGAGAGTCAAGGTGCAAAAGCAGCAACTGAAGCACTCCAAACAGCAATAGAATCTCCACTTTTTGATGATATGAAAATTGATGGTGCAATGGGTGTTTTAATTCATTTTTATATTCATCCAAACTATCCACTACAAGATATTTCAGAAGCTATGGAGCATATTGATGATAATGTTGATGAAGATGCACAAGTTATTTTTGGAACAACAACTGATGAGAATTTAGACCAAAATACAGTTAAAGTTACAATTGTAGCTACTGGATTTGAGAGAGATTTAAATGAGGCTCCTATGAATACGAATGAGCAACATCAACATCAACATCACCAATCACCACAGCAAGCAAGAACTAAAGTTGAAAGACCAACAGCACCTATTAGCTCAAAACCAACTCGTCAATCTCAAGTAAAGAGAGAAGCACCTGTACAGCCAAAGCAAGAGCCTAAAATAAATAGAACAAAAATAAGTATTCCAAATAATGAAGATGATTTAGAACTTCCAAGTTATTTAAGATTGGGACAAGGTAGAAAGTAATCTCCTTACGCCTCTCCTCTATTTAAAAGATATATTTTTCTAACAAATAGAACTGTAATTGAAATCAAAAGTATTTTAAAGTCAATGACTGAACCTTTGTGCATTCCCTCAAATGCACTTGTCTCTGTAGCACTTACTCCTATTTGTTGGGCTTGAATAATAAATGGAGTATAATATAGTGTAAAAAGCAAAGCAGTTGTAACACTAAAAAATGCTGAAAGTAAAACTATTTTATCTCTATTAAATCTTAAGTATTCCCTAATTTCTACTATTGTAATAAAAAAGGCACTTAAATTTAGTAGATAATTATAACGATTAAAAATTTCACTCATAATTTGACCATTTTCAAATTTTGAAACATTACTAATTATTAAATCACTCATATTAAAAATAACTGGAGCTACTAAAATACCTAATGTAAATGTTGCACCTATTGTTAATGCTATTAAAAGCAAATAACTAATCTCTATTATTTTCTGTTTCATTAAAAACCTTTCAAAAATTATTTTCTAAATCCTCTCTTCTCTCTCTTATAAAAATCCTCTTTTTTCACAATTATAGATTTTTGTTGCTCTTTTTTAAATATATCTTTTTCGACAAAAATTTTCTCTTTTGTAAATGGATTTAACTCTGTATGATACATTACACTTGAGTAAGTTGATGGTGTTGGAGTGTATATTTGAACTTGTTGGGGGTTTATTTTTAAATTATTAGATGTAAAATTTTTAAGATTTTGCATATCAGCATCTTTACAACTTGGATAACCTGCAATTAAATAGTAAGTTAAAAATTGCTTTTTACCTCTATTTAAATTATCAAACATATCTTTAAATTTTATTAAAACCTCTTTTTTAGGTTTTCCCATTAGAGATAAAATATTGTCTTCTGTGTGTTCTGGTGCTACTTTCATCTGTCCTGAAATATGATTATCTACAATATCCTTTAAATACTCTTTTCCATATTTTTTATCATCAATAATTAAATCATACCTAATTCCTGAAGCCACAAAAACTTTTTTAATTCCATCTATATTTCTAATATCTCTTAATAAATCAATTTGTCTTTTATGAGTAACTTGTAAAGTTTTGCATTTATTTGGATACAAACATCTCTTTTCGCTACAACTTCCTTTAGTTATTTTCTTTTTACACTCATATCCATACATATTAGCACTCGCTCCACCAACATCTGAAATATTTCCTCTGAAATCACTATATTTTGTGAAGGCTTTAGCCTCTTTTAGAATGGACTTTTCACTTCTACTCTGAATTGTACGACCTTGATGGACAGTAATTGCACAAAAATTACACTCACCATAACAGCCACGATGAGTAGTAATTGAAAATTTTATAGTATCTAAGGCTTTAACTTTTCCATCTTTTTTATAAAATGGATGAACATCTCGCTCATACTCTATATCGTGAATATCATCTAATTCGCTTTCACTTAAACTAAGTGAGGGTTGATTTTGAATTAAATATCTACTATCTTGTTTTTGATAAAGTCCTTTAGCAGTAATTGGGTCATTATTATGATAAAAAGTATGAAATGAATCTATAAATTTTATTTTATCTTTGCTAACCTCGTCATAGCTAGGAAGTTCTAAAAATTCTTCTCTCTTCTCTTTTGAAATATAACAAATTCCTCTAATATCTTTAAACTCTTTTTTATTTTTTAGTGCATTTGCCAAATTTATTACGCTTTTTTCACCCATTCCATAAATTAAAATATCAGCTTTTGCATCAAAAAGAATCGATTTTCTAATTTTATTACTCCAAAAATCATAATGTGCAATTCGTCTTAAACTAGCCTCTATTCCACCTAAAACAATTGGGGCTGTATCTTTAAAATATCTTCTAATTAAATTTGAATAAATTAGAGTTGCTCTATCTGGTCTTTTGTTGTTAATTCCAGCAGGAGTATAGTCATCATTTTTACGAAATTTTTTAGTAGCAGTATAATTTGCTACCATTGAATCAACACTTCCACCAGTTACACCCCAAAATAGATTAGGCTCACCTAGTCTTGAAATATCATCACTATTTATATTAGGTTGTGCGATAACACCCACTTTAAAACCAGCTTTTAATAACACTTTACCAATTACAGCTACACCGATAAAAGGAGAATCAATATATGTATCTCCTGTTATTAAAATAATGTCTAAACTTTTCCAATTTAATTTTTTTAACTCTGCTTTTGTAGTTGGGAGGAACATTTTAACCTTTGATTATTTTTAATAAAATATTTTTCACATTATAGTATAATTTGCTTTATAATGAAAAGGAGAGGAAATATGCAAAATTACAAAATTAAATCAGGTGATACTTTGAGTAAAATAGCAGTACTTTTTTTTAATGATGCTCAAAAATATAAGTTAATTGCAGAGGTAAATAATATTAAAAATCCTAATAGTATTCAAGTAGGTCAAGTGCTTAGAATTCCTCTTGATGAAAATAAAAATAATGAAGATGAGGTAAAAAATGAAACTCCTAAAAGTAATAATAGTGAATTTATTGAATTAAGAACAAATCAATTAAAAGAGATTATGCCCTACTCTTCAGAAGAAAATCGTTCAAAATATATTAGGGGCTTAAACGAAGTTATGAAAAAGTATGAAATTGATACTAAATTAAGACAAGCTCACTTTTTAGCTCAATTAGCCCACGAGAGTGGAAGTTTAAGATATTCAGAAGAGATAGCAAGTGGTAAAGCTTATGAGGGTAGAAAAGATTTAGGTAATGTAGAGGCTGGAGATGGAGTTAAATTTAAAGGTAGAGGATTAATGCAACTTACAGGTCGCTCAAATTATGAAAGATATAGCAAATATATAGATATTAATTTACTTGATAATCCAGAGAGGCTTTCAGATGAGCCACTCTTAGCAACTGATGTCGCGGGTTGGTTTTGGTCTACAAGAGGATTAAATAAATTTGCAGATGAGGATAATATTAGAGAAGTTACACGAAGAATAAATGGCGGTTATAATGGTTTAGAAGATAGAGAGGCTTATCTCAAAAAAGCAAAGCAAGTATTTGATATTTAAATAAGGTAATATTTTTTGATATATTATAAAAGAGGCAAAATATGAGCGAAGAGTTAGAGTTAAAATTACTTAAAGAGATTGAAGAGTTAAAGAGAGAGTTGTCGAAATTAAAAGCTTATGAAGCTCCACAAATACCAACTTATAACTACTCAAAAATGACTTTTGATAATTTAAATCATCTATTTAATATCAGACAAAAAAGAGAAAAAAATATATTTGATAGCTGGTTTAATAACACTCTATTTTTAAATCAAAAAGAGGAAGATTTTTTAAAAGAGTTAATAGAGAAAGAGGAGTTTTATATAGATAGCTATAATGAAGAGGATTTAAAAATGAATTTTTTATCTCCTATTTTAAATCTTATTAATTTTAAAATTTATGAAAAAGATATAAAAATATTTTATGAAGCTCCTTTGACTTATAAAACAGATAAATTTATTTTAAGCGGTACGACTGATTTTTTAATTTCAAAAGGTTTACGCTATTGTGAAAAACCATACTTTTTTATACAAGAGTTTAAAAAAGCTAAGGAAAATTCAGACCCTGAACCACAACTTTTAGCTGAACTTATAAGTGCAGTTGAATTAAATGATTTTAAAATTATAAAAGGTGCTTTTATTGTGGGGGCTGTTTGGAATTTTGTAATATTAGAAAAAATAGAGATAGGAAAATATCAATATTTTGTAAGTAGATTATTTAATTCTACAAATTTAGAAGATTTAAAAGAAATTTATAAAAATTTACTCTTTGTTAAAGAGGAGATAATAAAAATGGTAGAGAGTGAAAAGTAATTTTTTATAATTACTTTTTTAATTTATTATAATTTCAGTAATTTGATATTAATTCATCAATATTTGAAACTGCATATTGAGTTCTAAGTTTATAGTGAACACCGACTTTAGCATTCACATTAACATTTGCTTTGCGTTCAAAAACAACAACACAATCAGACCCACCAAATTGAAAATAAGAGAACATTTCACCTTTACTAAAATGTTTACCTACAAGTTTTTCTTGTATCTTTTCATTTAAACGCTTAACTTGTTGATTATAATTGAGTTGTTTTTTCTCTTTTTCACTTAATACAATTGGTTTATGACCTTCGGCTTCAGGCTCTACAAAGACAACCGAAGAGACTTGTCCCATTCCCATAGGTAAAATTGCAACTTTTCCGATAGCTGTCTCTAATACTATCAATCCTCTACACTGTACAAATTGATAACCAGTAGGGTCATCAGCATCAAGAAATCTTTGTGGAATAACTGCATTTGCCACATCTCCATTCTCTTCTATTTCGCCTTGTTCTTCTAAGTTTACCTCTAAATATACTTGACCTGGGATAAATTTAGCTTCTAATACTTTTCCAGCTACTGCTGTATGTTGTCTATGGTAATCATAAGTATTTAAGAAACTATGGCAGAATGTTCCACCTTCAAAATCTTTTTTATATTTTGTATCTTGTAATAGCTCTTCAATAGGCCACTCAATATGTTTAACTACAATAGATGGTGGAGCAGGTAAAGGTTCACCAACATCTGTACTGATTGCCCACTGTCCTACAAATGTAGATTCAGCTGGAAATACTATTACTCTATCATTATCAGCTTGTGCTACTGGTCTTTGTGCATTTATATCTTTAAATGTACGAGCAAAGAATGAGTTAAATGAATCATACTCTTTTGGTTCTTTTTCATAATCTTGCCAAGCATATTCTGGTGCATATTTAAAACTCTCTAAATATTTAGCTGAATCTTTTGTATCAAGAAAATCTCCCCACTCAATGGCAAAGCCACGCAACCATTTTGAAATAGGTGATAATTTTGCTCCCTCTACTGGTGCAATTGGGCTTTGTAATGCCTCTAACTCTTTTTGATTAAAATAGTAATAAAATTGTGTGATTCTTAAATAACAAGTTCGCTCGTGTAAAATATCACCATTCCAATCCCATACTCTTATTTCAGGAATCCAAGTTACTAACTCATCTACATAATAATAATACTGCTGGAGAGTTTGTATCTCTTGTAATTCTGGTATATTTTGAGAACTTACTCTTTTAATAGCACTCTCAAAATTTCCTTGATAGTAATTTTTTTCAATAATTTTTTTAATTTTTTTTGTAGCTGGTTGTTTTGGATTATACGAAACACCTTTTTTAGGTATGTTACCTAAAAATATTGGAGCTTGTAGTGGAAGCGATTTTGTTTTAGATGAAGCGAGAGCTTTTAATTTTGGTTTTACGAAACTATTTGCTCGTTTTAAAACACGCATTAAATCAACTGCCGATGCGACACGACGCCTTGCAGAAATAGAACTATTTCTCGAATTACTACTCATATTTAATTTCCTTTTATATACTTTAAGTTGCGTAATATTAAATTAGTTTTTTGTAAAATTTTGGATAAAGATTAAGGAAAAAAGAATTTTCCTTAAAAAAAAGAAAAAAGAAAAAATTATAAAGTATCAGCATCTACAAGTTTTACAGGTGCATTTTCAATAGAGTGCCAATTTCCATCAGCATCCATATATTTATAATTTGCTGTACCTGATTTCCAATCATCTTCTAGTACCATTCTAAGGTCAAAATTTGGAGGTATAACCGGTCCCACACCAGCACTTGAAGGCCATTTAACAATAGGGTAGCCAGTAGCAACAACTAAAATAGTACAATTTGACATTGTGCACATATAACTAAAAGTACCATCCACTTTTGTTGAAATATCTAAAGGAGGATTTATAGCTTGTGTTATTTTTCCCACTCCGTGAACTGATTCACTAGGAGTATTCACAGTTAAGTGAAGCTTACACAAAGGAGCACCTGGCATATTTCCGCCAATCTCATAAGTAGCTATAAATAAACCTACCATTTTTCCGTCATTCTTCATTTGAAATCCTTATAAAA
>JADGEE010000160.1 GCA_016744535.1 Campylobacteraceae bacterium | reverse complement strand
AAATAATTTTTAAGTTCTTTTTCTAAAGTTATTACATTTTTCATATGTTAATTATAGCAATTTTTCACATAAATAAAATTTATAGGCGTGTAGTGAGATCTACACTATATGTCTTTCTCTTTGTACTCATTTTTTTATTCCTACATTTTGTATTTTATTCTAACATTTGGAATAAGAATACTCAATTAATTAGTTTGATTTTCTAGGGACATTATATTTTTTAAATATTCTATATTTTCTTTTATTTCTATTTCTGCTTTTTTTCCTTGCATTCTTGTATTTTATCTAATTTTTTAAAGTAACTAGTATAACATCAAATAATAATTTAAGTATAATAATAAAAATTGGTTGTAAAATGAAAAAAATTATATCTATATTATATTTAGCTTTAATTTTAAGTGCAGGAGAATTTAAGACTCTAGAATTTCAAGGTAACTCTTTAATAGAGTTTTCAGACGATACCCTATTAAAAGTTTTAGGTGTTGAGTATCCTAAAATTTATCAATTTTGGAAAAATGAACCAACTTTTGATCAAACAGACAAGAAAGAATTTATAAGACTTCTTAGAAAATTTTATAAATCAAAAGGTTTTTATAAAGTTGAAGTAAATTCAACGACTAATAAAGATAAATTAACTTTAAATATTACAGAGAATGAAGCTATTCAGATAAATAATATAAAAATTAAAAGCGATTACAGCTTAAGTGATTATAGCTTAAAAAATGGTGAAGAGTTTAGTACAATAAAATTTAAAGATAGTAAAAGTGAAATTCAAAGTTTGCTTTTAAATGATGGTTATGCAAAACATTCCCTTGATGTAAAAGCTTACGCTAACTTAAAAGATTATAAAGTTGATATAGAAATAAATCTTTTAAAGGGTGAAATTTCTAAATTTGGAGATGTAAATATTTCAGGAGTAGATGTTAATAAACATTTCTTTGAAGATAAAATTATGTTTAAAAAAGGTGAAACTTTCAATTTAAAGAAACTTCAAAACAGTAGTAGAAATTTATATAAGAGTGATGTGTTTGAAAATATTGCATTAAATTTTAATTTAGATATAAATTCAACTGAAATTCCTATACATATTCACTTAAGAGAGAAACTTAGAAGAGTTCTTAAAGCTAGTATAGGTTTCGATACAGATAAAGGTTTAAGAGGAGGAGTCTCTTGGCTTCATAGAAATTTTTTTGGAAATTTAGAGACATTAAAGTTTGATTTATACGCTTCACAAAAAGATTATGGAATAGAAAGTAGATTTTTAAAAAGAGATTTAAAAATTGCAAAATATCGTATGAAATTAGAAAATTTATTAACTATTAAAGATGAAAAGTTTAGTGGATACTCTAAACAAGAGATTACAGAAACTTTGCTTTTTGGTAAAAAAATTTTATGGTTAGAGCATTTCTTTGGATTAAAATTTGAAGCTAGTAAAATTGATACAAATTTTAATTTATATGACTTAAAAGATGAGAGTTATTTAATAAACTCTTTTATATATAGAGTAGAATTAGATAAAAGAGATTCAAAATTAAATGCTAAAAATGGATACTTTTTAAAATTTATGTTAGAAAATGCTACATCTTTGTTAGCCTCAGAGTTGGATTATTTAAAAATACTATTTGAAGCTAGATATATTAAAACTACAAAACATTTTATATTTGCAAATAGATTGCAAATTGGAAATATATCAAAAGATATTCCTAGATTTAAGAGGTTTTTTTCAGGTGGTACATTTAGTAATAGAGGATATAAATATGATGAAGTTGGTGCAAAAGATTTAGAAAATAATCCAATTGGTGGAAACTCATTTATTGAATATATGTTTGAGCTTAGAAGAGAAGTTTATAAAGAGTTAGAGTTAGCCTTCTTTTTTGATACAACACTGTTAGAAAGAAAAAAGTATAGTTTTAATTCAACTTTTTATAATACGGTAGGATTTGGGTTACGATATAATACAGTTATAGGCCCACTTAGGTTAGATTTTGGATTTCCACAAAAAGAGCAAGATGATATTAATTTTCACTTTAGTATAGGACAAGCATTTTGATATTTTTAAAAATTTTAAGATACCTTTTAACTACAATTTTTATAATATTTTTAACTTTAATTGCTTCTTTTGCAATACTTAGTGAGTGTGAAATATTTTTAAATGAAATAACAAATAGATTTACAAAAGATTTAAATTTAACTCTCAATATAAAAGGTGGAATTTTTAGTGGCTTAAGGGTTGAGGATTTAAATTATAACAATCAAGTTAAAGTTAAAAAAGCACTTGTTAAAATTGATTATGAACAACTATTAGATAAAAAATTAGTTATAGATAAGTTATATGTTTTAGGCTTAAATATTGACAAAACTATTTTAAACTCTAATAAAGTAGAGGATAAAAAAGATGAAAATAATACTAACATCGTAATACCATATTTAAAATCAATTCAAGTAAATGAAGCTGTTTTAAGTTTAGATGATTTTAAATTTCAAGAGTATATAGTTAATAGAACTAATTTAAATATTTTAGATACAAAATTTATAATAACTAAAAAATTTAATATAAATGATTTATCAATTAAAAAGGCTCTATTAAATGTTAAAAGCAATATTGTAAATTTAAGTGCTAAAGGCAATTTTAAAAATAGTAAATATTTGTTAAATTCTAAAATTAATTTATCAGAAAAATCTATAATTTATAAAAAAATAAAAATTAATAATTTGAATTTAAAAAATTTAAATGATTTAAGAGTTAATATCAATGGAGATTTAAATGCTTTAAATGTAAAATTTAATATTGATGGCAAAAATATTTATAGTGATTTTAATTTAAGTATTAAT
>JADGEE010000159.1 GCA_016744535.1 Campylobacteraceae bacterium | reverse complement strand
ACAGTATTAAAATTGTTACCAAAAAAGCCAGATAATATTTTAATTAAGACTCTATATGAGAAGATTTCGACTATAGGGGCTATTTACAAATACAAAGAGACTATTGAGTGGTAAAGGTATTGTAGAAAGACTATGTTTAATTATTTTGAGTTTAAAGACACTATTTCAGTAAATCCATTTAGAAAAATAAGGATAAGCATAGAAGAGACTAGAGATGAAGTAAAAGTTGCAGAGTTGAGTGAAGTAAAAAAACTTTTAAGTTATTTATATGAGAAAAAGAGAAAGTTTTCTAATAAAAATATTTATAGCTATAAACTTTTAGTTAGAAATATTGCAACGATAGAGATTTTATTTTCAACAGGTGCTAAAGTCTTTGAATTATGTAAACTTAAAAAAGAGGATATAAATTTTTCAAAAGATATTTTAAAAGAGTATGCAAATCTATTTAAAGATGAGTTAAAAGATAGTGAATATTTTTTTATACATAGAATTAATAATCAAATTTCAGACCAATCAATCAGGTTTATGTTAAAAAAGTGTTCAATTGAGGCAAATTTGAAACAAATTTTAACTCCTAAGATGTTTAAAAGTAGCAATAGAGTTGTTAATTTTGCTGACGATTTGGAATTGTTAGTAAATAGTTATATTAAGAATAAAGGTATAAGACAAGAGGAAGTGGCTTATATATTTGCAAGAGAAGGAGCATCAGTGTTAAGTTATTTATCTTGGTTACCATCTAATTTAGAGGCTGTGCAAAGTAATTTTAGTAGGGCAGAGAGTATATTAAGTGAAGTGGTAGAGTAGATGTTTCTTAATAAGACCAAACAAAGAAATTGTATTAATTTATACATAGCTAGATAACAAGATGAAAATTGATGCAACTAATTTAATAAAAAAATTAAAAGAATTAGCAACTGAAGATGAAAATTTTTTTGAAGTTGGTGAAGTATATTAGTTTTTAACATTAATATCTTCACTACCATACTATTACGCTAATTTAAATTTGTATGCTCTACATATCTATTTGATAAATAAGGCAAGAAGATGAGTGATTAAAAGAGTTTAAAAATAATGTTATAAAATACAAATACTTTTTAGAGAGGGTCGAGTCTCGGAGAAGAGTTCACGCTTTTCTCTAAAGAGTATTTTGTTTTTGAGAGTTTAGAACTCGACACTCTGAACTCCAATAACTAAAAATATAAAAATTTAATTTGTACTCTTTATTAAAGGAAAATTTAATGATTGTGAAAAATGGAAAAATGGAAACAATACCAACTTTTTTACAAATTAAAGATGATTTAATTAAACCTGAAATGTATTATGCTAGTTATCCAGCTGATTATGTGAATGAGCTTAGAATGAGTGGTCATAGATTTAAGAGTATAGCTTTTATGGATTATTTAATTGATTATACATCTAACAAAAAAAACTCTCTTAGGTTTTATGGAAAAGCTTGGAATAAAGCTCCCTCTACTTGCAAAATTTGGATTGATGAGTTTAAAAAAGTCATTGAAAATTTCTTTGGTGGTTGGGATAAATATAACGAAAATACAAGACAACAATCTAATACTTCACAAACCTCTACTAATAGCGATACTATTGAAGCTAGTAGCAATTTAGAAAAAGTCCAAATTGAACACAAATCGAACAAAGATTATAATAAGAAGATTTTTAAGAAAATCTCTCTCTCTGTAAATGAAATTTTTATTAAAAATTTTGAGAGAATAAAAAGCTTGCAAATTGATTATGAAATTGGTGGTTTTGCTAAATCTCTAAATTTAACTGATAAGCAAGTAGAAATGGAACTTAAAAAGTGGCTATTAAGAGCAAGAGAGTTTTTTGATAAATTTGCAAAAAGAAATCAAGATAATAAAAATTTTGAAACTAAAAAGAAATCAAAAATTAAAAGTTCAATTGATATAGAGCGAGAGTATTTCATAAAAGATACTCTTAGTCAAATAGAATCCAAATATAAAACTAAAATATTGATTTATCAAAATGTTGAGTATGAAATTATTAAAATTGAACTAAAAATCGAAAAAGATAAAATTGCTATTTTAAAAGTTAAATAAAATGAGAATACCTATGATTGGAATGTTACAAGCATTGAGGGTTTAAATAAATTCTTATCAGAAAACTTAAAAGAGAATATTGAAACTAAAAGTAAAAATCGAAATATAAAAGATTTAATTTTAAAAATTTATATAAATTTTGAGGAGATGAAAGAAAAATTTAAAAACTCAACTTTTGCAGATGAAGCGAAGCAAGTATTATTTGGAATTGATGAATTATTCATAAAAGATAATAAGTTATTTTTTGATAGAATAGAGTTAGTTAAAATACAAAGTAAAGAGCAATTATTTGAATATTTAAGGGATAAGGAAGTTCATCACTTTTATGGCAAATAGGGGGGTAATTTTGCTATTTTTAAATTAATTTTATGAGGTAGGATTATGGAGCCTATATTAGGTGGTTTAATATTAGGGTTATTTGCGGGTTATAAAATAAAAAAGTGTAAACGAGAAGAAAATTTAAAATCATTAAGAAAATCATCAACAGGCAATGTTAAAAGCAATGATTTAAATAAATTATCTGATAAAGAGTTGCAAAAAATTAAAGAGATAGCTCATAATTATGAAGAAAAAGTATCTCAAATATTCAGCGATAGTGGTTATAAAGTTATTAATAATAGTAAAAAATATGGATTTAAAGATAGTGGAGTTGATTTAATTGGTCATAATAACAATGAGCTTGTATTATTGCAATGTAAATATTATAAAAATAAACAGTTAAGTTATAATGATATATTTGCTATTTATGGAAAAATGGATATTTTCACTAAAAGAA
>JADGEE010000158.1 GCA_016744535.1 Campylobacteraceae bacterium | reverse complement strand
AAATTAGCTTAAATAAGCCACAAAATTTTTAATTATAAATTTGATTTTTTGAAGTTTTTAATTATACTCTGTTAGTTCTTAAAAAGCGGTTTTATGAGGGTTTGTATATAAAATTTCTCTGCGAAAAATCGTTAGTTTTATTGTGTCTTAAATCCAAAATTTGAATTTATCTAAAAATCATACTTTTAATAAATCCTCATAATTTTCATTTTTTGAAATATATATTTTTTTCTGCTCTTTGGTTATTTCCCTTTCGCCTATTCTCTTGTTAAATCTTGCTTTTACTCTCTTTCTCTCTTTTTCGTTTAGCCCATCATCTAAAAGCTTTTTTGATAAATCAATTTTTAAATTTTGGGGTTTTTCATCCTGTGGCTCTTCGGTTTTTTGAGCTTTTGGGGTCTGCTTAATTATTATATTTTCGCTTGGCTCTTTATGTGGGGCTTGAAGTTGTAAAAGTCTGCTATTTTCTCTCTCTAGCAAATTACAAGTTAATTTTAAAGTGCCTATATGTTCGGCTTGTTCCTGTTTGGATTGTTTAAGCTCTGTTATTAATTCATCTTTTGAGCTTATTAACTCATTTTTTGATTTTAATTCGGTCTCAATTTTAGTAAGTTGAATTTTTAACTCTTCTAACTCTCTAACACTAACCTTTTTATGGGTGTTTGTGTTAGTTTTGTTAGTGTTAGCTTTTTTGTTATCTACGATTTCATAGTAGGTTAAACCATCTTTTACAATTTTTTCTAATGACCCTCTCCTAACTCTGTTATATATTGCCTCTTTATTTTTGACTTTAAAATGTTTTAAAGCTTCATCAATTGTTAAAAGCATATTAAATCCTTTAAGTTTTAAACTACTAACATAACCTAACAGTTAGTTATTGTTAGGTTATGTTAGGTTATGTTAGTAGTTTATCTAAAACCCCTTAAAAATCAATAAAAAATTACTAACAAATAATAGAAACTAACGGTTATATAACAAAACTAAGTGTTAGGCAAAAAATCATATATATTAGTTGAATTGTTTTTATTACTTTTTAAATTTTCTTCATACTTTTTTAAAGCTTGATATAGTGAACTATGATTTTTTATATTTAACTCTTTGGCTATATCTCTATAACTCATTTTTTGAGCGGTTTTCATACTATAAGCCACCTCTAGCACTTTCTTAGTAAGCTTCTTTTGTTGGGTTTGGGGTCTGCCTACTTTTACCCCTTTAGCTCTTGCTTTCTCCATACCCGCTTTAACATTTTCAGCTATTAAATTCCTGTTAAATTCTGCAAATGCTCCCATTACTTGAAACATTAATTTTCCTGTTGGGCTTGTTGTATCAATAGCATTATCATAAGTAATTAAATCTATCTCTTTTACTTTTAAGAGTTCCCCTAAATTCATTAAATCTTGTAAGCTCCTTGAAAGTCTGTCTAATTTCCACACAAGCAAAATATCAAAACTTTTTAAGTGAATATCATTTAATAGCTTTTGATAGTTGGGTCTTTTAGTATTTTTACCTGTTCCTATATCTTCATATTTTGCTACTACTTTGTAGTCGTGGTTTTTGCAATACTCATCTAACTTTAAAATTTGGCTCTCTGTTGTTTGGTCTTTAGTTGATACTCTAGTATAAATTATAATTTTTTTCATAGCTCTTAATATTTGAAGTAATCAATTATAATATTGTCTAACTCTTCAATTATCGCTTTTTTTTGTTGGTCTTGTAGCTCTCTAGTATTCATTAGAACCCTTTGAATTATTAGTTTTTACTCTTATTTTTTAAGTTGTATTCTTGTATTAATTGAGCGACTTTCTTAGTAAAAATTTCAATATCATTATTACACTCTTCTTTTAAAAAGTCCGTAATAACTTTATTGTCACTTAAAACTATACTCATAATAAACCTTTTATTAATTAATATTTACTTAATCCAATTTTCAAAATAAAAATCATTTCTAAACTTTGATATATTTTCAAAAATATTATCATTGCTTACTAAAATAGCATTTTCTGCTATCGCCTGACTTGCTATTATTAAGTCTATATTATGCCTTTCAATAGCTTTTTTATTTATACCTATTTTTTCTTTATAGTCTTTTTTAAGCTCTCCGAAAATCTCTGACCCTTTATGATTTAAATTGACTAAAATAAACTCATTTAAAATATCTTCTTTTGATTGAATTAACTTATTTTTTAAATCTTTATTAGTTGCATTTGCAATACCAAAAGAGTATTCATATAAACATAATATTGAAGTAATTAAAATATCATCATCTTGTAGAGATAAAAGCTTTTTATATACCTGTTCGTGATGTAAAGAGTGCCTATCTAACAAATAAGATATAGTGTTTGTATCTAATAAATATTTCATATTTTACTTTTTATTGATTTTTTTAAAATGAGCTTTCTTCTCTAAATTGCTTAAATAGTTTGTTTGCTTCTTCTGAAACTCTATCTAAAGGGCTTTTTTCGTGCATTCTCTCTGCAAGTTTAGCCCATTTACTTTTTTTAGTATTAATTTTTTTTTGTTGCTCTTTTATGATTTTTTCAGCTAAAAACTTTATTATATCTTTGTTAATTTCCTCAGAATTATGAGTTTTTACATAAGTCTCTATTTTTCTATCTTCTATTCTTAAATTTAATACAGTCATAGTATGCCTTTAATTATAAATAAATTATTGAACTAATTATATTCAATTAGTGATAAAAAACAAGTGTTTAAAAAGGGTTTTGATTTTATACGAAATTAAGCCCCTAAAAATAGGGACTTTTTGAGAGTGGCTTAGCTGTTCAAAAAAGTATAGGTTTTTATACATTTTTTTTATTTAATATTTTCTTATCCAAACTCCCTCAAATTCATTGACTATTTCAGGGTCTTTTATCCAA
>JADGEE010000078.1 GCA_016744535.1 Campylobacteraceae bacterium | reverse complement strand
CCTTTAAATAGTTGTGATTATAACTAAAATATCTTTAAAAGATTTATCTAAGTAATCATAAACTATAATCATTTTATGCACTAAATTAGGAGGGGGATAATGAAAATGGAGATTAAAAAGGTAGGGAAAAAAGTTTTAATAAATCATACCGGTGTATTTTTTGAATTTTCAGTTGATAAATACGATTATATAAAATATCTTGTACCAATTTTAAAAATGTTAAGAAATTTGCATTTAAAGCACACTTCTATCGAAATGAAAACTAAAGATATATCAAAAGTTAGTAATAAAGAGTTATTTGAAGCAATAATTAATAATCCTAAAAAACTAGAAGAGTTAGAAGAGAGATTAAAATCTTACGAACATAAGTTAGATGTTGATTATAAAGGAGTTGATGATTTAAATTTAAATTTAATTGAGAAAAAAGTTTACAAAAATAATTTAGAGTTAATGAGAGATTATCAAGTTCAGAGAAAAATAAATAAAGCTGTATATCATTTGGCAATTGATGAAGCTAGAGATTTAATGTTAAGAAAAGAGGTTACAAAGATTATAACTGATGCAAATACTGATTTCTTACACATTTTACAGAGTTTAAAAAATGACATTAGAGCAGTTAGAACAAGCTTAGCAATTCAAATTTATATGTTTGAAAAAAATGATAGAAAATATCTACTCTTAAATAATCCTAGCTTTTTATAAAATTTATGAATATAATTATAACTGGGGCAAGTTCAGGAATAGGCAGAGCCTTAGCTTATCACTATGCAAAAGTTGGTTATACTCTATTTTTAATAGCTAGACGAAAAGAGAAATTAATAGAGATACAAAATGAGTTAAATAAATTTTGTAGAGTTAAAATTTTTGAAGTTGATGTAAGTGAATTTGATAAATTAACTCATATAATAAATAATATAGTAAATTTGAATTCAAAAATAGATTTAGTTATTGCAAATGCTGGAGTCTCTTTAGGACATAATAGTGAATTTTCAAATTTTAAAGATTTTAAAAAATTAACTGATATAAATTATCTCTCAATTCACGCTTTACTTTCTCCAATAGTTCCAAAAATGCAAAAACAAAAAAGTGGTAAAATAGTTGTAATCTCCTCACTTGCTTCTATTATATCAATGCCATCTTCAATTGCATATAGCTCAAGTAAAAGAGCATTAAATTCATATACTGAAGGTCTTAGAAATTTACTAATAAAAGATAATATAAAAGTTATAAATATACAACCTGGATTTATAGAGAGTGAAATGACTGCAAAAAATAGTTTTAAAATGCCTTTTTTTATGTCTAATGAAAATGGAGTTAAAAGGATTATTTATGCAATAGATAAAAATAAAAAAGAGTATAAATTTCCAAAAAGATTCTATTATTTTATTAAATTTATCTCAATTTTACCTCTATCTTTAAAAGATAAAATTATAAATAAATTTTCTCCAAAAAAAGCTACTTAAAGTTTTTAATTATATTGATATTTTAATATGTTATTTAAAAAATTGATGTAAACTTTACTTTATATATCAAAAATGGTAATAGTTTTGTAATTTTAGGGGTAGTAGTGATATTTAATTTAAATAATTTTAGTATTAAATTTAAATTACTAATGGTTGCAGTTATATTTGTATTTGGTATGTTTATATCATTCATAGGAATGATTGAAATTTTTAAAATAGAAAAATTAAAAGATTTAGTTAGAGAACATATTGAGTATATTGATATTTTTATTGATAAAAGTGAAGAGTTAATATATTTAATTGAAGATTCTAAATTTAGTAGTGCTACTAATTTAATAAATAATAACTCTCTTATTATTAAAGAGATGGGTAGTGTAGATTTAATTATAAAAATAAAATCTATAACTAAAGAGGCAGATAACATTATTAATGTGATTGAAAAAATTATATTTAAATTAGTTGGTTTTGGTAAGATTTTTGATTTAATTAAAGAAGATATTGAAAATTGTGGAAAGTTAGAGACTAATTTTTTTAATTTAAAAATAAAAGACTTTAAAAATATAGATAGTGAGCTTAGTTTTTTAATTAAATATTTAAATGAAATTGAAGATAAAGAGGATGAATTTGAATTAATAATAATCCAAACAAGCTCTTTTGTTAAAAATACAATTTTAATTTTATTAATTGTTATTTCACTAATTTTAATAACGCTTTTATATTATATATCCAAAAATATTTTATATTCTATTGAGAATTTTGAAGAGGGTTTAATAGACTTTTTTGCTTATTTAAATCACGAGAGAGAGTATGTTAATTATATTAAAGTTAATTCAAATGATGAATTTAAAAAAATGATAGATGTAGTGAATGGATATATAAAATTTACCTCTAAAAATATTTCAGAAAATATTAATATTCTTAAAAAAGTTGCTAATGAAGATTACTCCGTTAAAATGAAAGTTAGAGGAGATGTTGATAAATTTGCACAATCTATGAATATTATGATAGATAAATTAAAAGAGAATAAAATAAGTAATGATGAAGAGAAATGGCTTAAAAATGGAATTAATACTTTAAATAAAAAGTTGAGTAGAAATTTGAATTTAGAACAATTAAGTAATATTGCAATTACTTTTATATCTAAATATTTGAGAGCTGTTATGGGAGTTATTTATATAAAAGATGGAGAGTATCTGAATTTAATTGGAAAATATGCTTTTGTTCCAAAAGATGGACTCTTAGAAAAATATAAATTAGGTGATGGAGTTATTGGACAAGTTGGACTTCAAAAGAGTAAAATTATTTTAAAAAACTCTAAGAAAAGAGACCTATACACTTATACATATCCTTTAGTTTATGAAGATAAATTATATGGTGTAATAGAAGTTGCTATTCATATAGAGTTAAAAGAAGTTAATTTAAAATTTTTAAAATCCACAAATAAAGTTATTTCAGCATATCTATTTATAGCAACAGAAAAAGGGGATAAATGAAAAAAGTTTTTTTACTAATATCGCTTTTTATAGTAAGTCTATTTTCAAAAGATGGTTCAATTTTAGCTAAAGAGTTAGGTTTAAAAGCTGATGAAAAAGTTAAAAGGCAATGGAACAGAATTTTTTCAAAAGAGAAATATTTAAAAAGATATGGGATATATGAGTTGAGTCAAATAGAGAAAGATAAGCTTAAAAGTTATCTTTTAAAAAATGCAGCTGATGCAATTTCATCTGAAGTAGCGGGAGATTAATATGAAAAATTTAATAAAATTAGGGTTAATTATAACTTTATCATTAAGTAGTTTTGCTAGTAATATTTCGCAGAGTGACTTTAAAGCTTTTCAAGAAGAGGTAAATAAGAGATTTAAAATACTTGAAGATGAAAATAAAAAATTAAAAAATGAACTTGAAGATAAAGCATTAAAAGAGGAATTAGAGGAGTTACAAGAGGTAGTTGATGATGTTGAAGTAAAGGCATTTAGTGATAGGTTAAATCTTGGTATTTTAAATAAAAATAAATACTACTACACAACTAAAAAATATACTAATGGAGAATCAATTAGTGATAGTACGATAACAACAAAAGCTTCTATTAAAATGAGTGCTAATGTTAGTGAAAATTTAAAATTTACAGGACGGGCCAGTGTATTTAAGATGTGGTCTTCAGGAGTTGAAGATGATAGTGCAATACTTAGCTCACAACAAAAAGCTGGTGGTTATCCTGCAAATAGTGCTTTTTATTTAGAGAGAGCTTATTTTGATTGGAAAATTAATCCTAAAAGTACGATTCCATTAACTCTAAGTTTAGGAAGGCTTCCTACCAGTGACGGACCTAGTCGTCACTTTTCAGAAAATATTCCAAGACAAGCAAACTATCCAGCAAGTACATATGATATGACAGAAGATGCGGGGCTTATAAGTTTAGATTTATCAAAAATTACAGGTCTTAATGGTACTAAATTTAGATATATGCACACATATTATGCAAATAGACCTAAAGGAACTATTGGAGATTTTACAGATTTTTTAGTTCATAAAGATATTAAAGATTTCAATGTAGATGCTTTCTTTTTAGAGAGTTCTATTCCTACTCTTGATAATAGTTTAATTCAGTTAAGTTTTGTTGATGTAGGTGAGCCTTATATCTTTTTACCAAACCAACAAGCTATGAAAATGTGGAGTTCTAAAAGGATATACTCTCTTATGTTAGAGACTCCAAATATTTTTGATACAAATTTAGATCTATTTATTCACTATAATCACTCTAAAACTACTCTTTCTGGTCAAGCGATGCCAGTTGCATTTGACGAAAATGGAGTAGCATTAGCTCATATTGGAATTTTTACAAACCAATTAAATGATACATCGACAAAAGATGGAGATTTTATTTGGCTTGGGGCTAGGTATGAACTTGATTTTGAATATAGCCCTAAAATTGGATTTGAATATTCAAAAGCGGATAAATATTATAGTGTAGGTATTTTAAGAAGTGAAGATTTAACTTATAAATTAGGTTCAGTGGGTGATAGTTATGAGCTTTATTATATTTATCCTATAAATGATAATTTTCATCTAAAAGTTGGCTCAATTTTAATTAATTATGATTATACAAATGATTCTATGGGTGAGCCTATAAGTATTAGTGAAGCTAAAAAGAGTGGATTAGAGGGTATTTCTGAAAAATTATCTACAATATATTTTGAATTTAATTTAAATTATTAGAGTTAATTTAATAGAATCTTAAGGAGTTAAAATGGGGATAAAAAATTTAAATACTACTTTAAAAATAGTTATAATGCCATTTTCATTAATAGTTGTATTAGTAGTTGGAATGGTTTTAAGTTTTAACGCTTTTACCTCTGCTTATGAGGGTTTTGAAGATATTAAAGATGAACTAACAATTATAGAAAAAAGAGAAAATATTAAAGATGATATTTATAGATTACAAATATTTTTGCTTATGAGTGCAGTTACTAAAGGGGAAGATAAGAACTCTCTTGAAAAAGTTGAAGAGAGGTATAAGATTGCAAAAGAGAGTATTAGAAAATTAAAAAAATTCATTAAACAAGATTTATTAACACATAATAATGAACATAGAGATGAACATCACGAATATGAGAATAAGAATGAAGATGAAAAAGATATTCATAGACATATAGAGTATTTAGAAAATTTAGTAACAAACTTTAATTTATTACTTAAAAAAATTAATTCACTTTATAGTGTGGGAAAAACTATACCTTCTGAATTTAAAGAAGATTACGAATTAGGAGTTGATGCTACTTATGGATTACTTGATATTACAACTGTTACAGATAATCAGTTTCTTAAATTAGAAGCTTTAACTGAAAAAAATTTTAATGAATCAATAGAAGATATTAATAATAAGTTATATAATAATAAAATAGCTTTTACCACAGCTGGAATAATTGGGATAATTTTATCTCTAATTTTATCAATTATTATAATTAAATCTATAAAAAATTCTATCTATATCCTAAAAAATGGAATGCTTGAGTTTTTTGATTTTTTAAATAGAAAAAATGAGAAAACTAACTTTATAAATTTAGATTCAAAAGATGAATTTGGTGAAATGGCAAAAGTTATAAATGAGAGTATAAAAAGCACAAGTGAAAATATTTTAGAGAATATTAGTGTTGTCCAAAAAGTTGCAAATAGGAATTATGATATAGAGATGAGAGTTAGGAGTGAAAGTGATTCCTTTGCTAAATCTATGAATTTAATGATAATAGCACTTAGAAATAATAAATTAGTAACTGATGAACAAAATTGGATAAAAGATGGTCTTAATGAGTTAAATAATAAATTAACTGGGGACTTAAGTACATTTGAAATTAGTAATCACTCTATTCAATTTATATGTAACTATTTAAAAATTGGAATTGGTGCATTGTATGTATATAACCAAAAAGAGGAGAATGAAGAGGGAATTTTAAAACTATATGGAACTTATGCTTTTGTTGAGCGAGAGGAGTTATCAAATAGATATAAGTTAGGTGAAGGAATAGTTGGTCAAGTAGCACTCCAAAAATCTCCCATTTTACTTAAAAATATTAAACGCTCACAATTAGTAATAACTTCAGGAACTACAAGTGAGCCACCACTTAACACTTATACTTATCCGTTAATACACGAAAATATTCTTTATGGTGTAATAGAAATTGCTTCACATCAGGCTTTTACTCATATTGAACTTGAATTTTTAAACTCATCAAATAGAATAATTGCCACATATTTATTTACATCTATACAAAATGAAAAAATTAAAAAGTTTTTAAAAAATTCTAAAAAATCAAATGAAGAGTTACAAGAAACAAATAAACAGATGCTTCTTCAAAAAAGTAAATTAGAAGAAGCTAATGCTCAAATGGAGGAGCAACAGCAACAATTAGAGCAATCAAATGCTCAAATGGAGGAGCAACAGCAACAACTAGAAGAAGCTAATGCCCAAATGGAGGAGCAACAACAACAATTAACAATTACAGCTGAGGAACTTAGTGATAAAAATGAGTCTTTGACTATATCACAAACTGAATTGGATAAAAGAGCAAAAGAGTTAGAAAGTTCAAATAGATATAAATCTGAATTTTTAGCAAATATGAGCCACGAACTTAGAACTCCACTTAATTCTATAATATTGCTCTCAAAAATGTTATCTAAGAATAAACAGGAACATTTAGATACAAAAGAGGTTAAAAAAGTTGAAGTTATAAATCACGCAGGAAACGAACTTTTGAGACTTATTAACGATATATTAGATTTATCTAAAGTTGAAGCTGGAAAAATGAGTTTAAATTTAAGTGAAATTAGTACAACTACTCTATTGCAACAATTTAAAGATATGTTTGAGCATATTGCAAGTGATAAAGGTTTAAAATTTATTATCAAAGATGAGTTGAAGACAACTTTTATAAATGATGAGGATAAATTAGCTCAAATTATTAGAAATTTACTCTCAAATGCTTTTAAATTCACAAAAGATGGTTATATTGAGTTAGGAGTAATTGATAGTGGAGATAAAGATAGGGAGATAGAAATTTATGTAAAAGATAGCGGAATAGGAATACCAGATAAGAAACAGAAATTAATTTTTGAAGCATTTTCACAAGCTGACGGTTCAACTAGTCGTGAGTATGGTGGGACTGGACTTGGGCTTTCAATTACAAAAGAGTTTGCAAAACTTATGAAGTCTTATGTAAAATTAAAAAGTGTTGAAAATGAGGGGAGTATATTCTCTATTTTCTTACCTAAAAGTGCAGGAGATATCCCTAAAAAAGAGAGAAAACGCTTACTTAAAGAGATTAAAAATGAAATTAGAGATGAGAAAATAGAAAAAGATATACAAAAAGATTTAGACGCTAAAAAAGTTTTTCAAAATAATATTATTATAGATGATAGAGATAATATTATTACAAATGATAGTGTAATGTTAATTATTGAAGATGATATTACATTTGTTGAAATTTTAAAAATGAAAATTCATAATAGAAATTTAAAAGTTTTAATTGCTAGAAGTGGAAACGAGGGATTAAGATTACTAAGAGAGTATAAAATTGATGGTATACTCCTTGATTTAGGACTTCCTGATATTTCTGGAGTTGAAGTTTTACGAGATCTTAAACAAAATGTAAAAACAAAACATATTCCTGTTCATATAATTTCAGCAGATGATAAAGATATATTACCTCAAAAATTGGGAGCAATAGGGTTTATTCAAAAACCAGCAAATGAGGAGGAGATTGATAAAGCAATTAAAAAATTATATGATACTCATACAAAAAGTCCAAAACATATATTAATAGTAGAAGATGATAAGAATCAACAAGATGCGATGATCTCTTTAATTGAACAACAAGGAGTTGAATTAAAAGCAGTTGATAATGCTAAGAGTGCAATTGAGGAGTTAGAAAAAGAGTTTTATGACACTGTTATTATAGATTTAGGTTTAAATAATGGAAATGGATATGAAATTTGTGATTATATTAAAAGGAACTCTATTGAAACTCCTATTATTATATATACAGGAAAAGATTTAAGTGAAGATGAGACAAATAGATTAAGAGTATATACTGATAGTATAATTTTAAAAACTGTAAATTCTGATGAGAGATTACTTGAAGATATTGACCTATTTTTACATAATGTAAAAACTACAACTGAAAAACCAACAGAGAAACCAAAATCATTAGAAGTTAGTTTAGATGGTAAAAATATTTTAGTTGTAGATGATGATGCAAAAAATATCTTTGTATTATCTTCTGCTTTAGAAGAAGAAGGAGTTGAAGTAATTGATGCTAAAAATGGTCAAGTTGCATTAGATACTCTAAGAAAACATAAAAATATTGATTTAGTTTTAATGGATATAATGATGCCTGTTATGGATGGTTATGAAGCGATGTCCGAAATTAGAAAAGATGAAAAATTAAAATATTTACCTGTTATTGCAGTTACTGCTAAAGCTATGAAAGATGATAAACAAAAATGTATTGACGCTGGAGCTGATGATTATATTTCAAAACCACTAGATTTAGATTTATTGATTCAAATGGTAAAGGCTTGGGTTAATAAATCTCATTAATTAAAGTATTATGGAATAAAAAAATGAATAAAAATATATCTATAAAAGTAGAGCAACTCACAAAAATTTATAAGTTATATAATAGACCAATAGATAGATTAAAAGAGGTATTAAATCCATTTAAAAAAAAATATTATAAAGATTTTTATGCTTTAAATAATATATCTTTTGAGATAAAAAAAGGTGAAGTAGTTGGAATTATTGGAAAAAATGGAAGTGGAAAATCTACACTTTTAAAACTTATTACACAAATTTTGATACCTTCAAATGGAAAAGTTATTGTAAATGGAAAAGTTTCAGCTATTTTAGAGCTTGGTGCAGGATTTAATCCAGAGATGACTGGAATTGAAAATATATATTTAAATTATCTAATAAATGGTATGAGTCGAAAAGAGATAGATGATAAAATTAATGAAATAATAGAATTTTCAGAACTTGGAGATTTTATAAATCATCCTATTAAAACATATAGTTCAGGAATGAGAGCAAGACTTGCTTTTGCTGTATCTATTAATGTAAATCCTGATATTTTAATAATTGATGAGGTTTTAAGTGTTGGCGATGGGCATTTTGCAAAAAAATCATTTAATGCTATTTTAAAATTAAAAGATAAAGGAGTAACAATTTTATTCTGTTCTCACTCTTTATATCAAATTGAAGCAATAACAAATAGAGTTTTATGGATAGATAAAGGTAAAATAAAACTTAATACAAATCCTGCTTTTGCTATATCATCTTATAGAGAGTATTTAAATTTAAAAGATGAAAATATTAAAAAAGATGAAAAGTTAAAAAAAAATCTAAATAATGAAATTGTTTCATTTCATACAATAAAAACTTCCGTAGATGGATATTATTCAAAATTACTTTATTTAGAAACTTTAAAAAGTAGTTTGACAATTGAAATAAAATTTAATTTTGAACAAAAAATGAAAATACCATCTGTTGGTATAGTAATATCTCAAAACTCAACTCCTATTACTAGTATTTCAAGTAAAGATGATGATTTTGCTATTAAAGAGGTTGAAAATGGAGTTGCTGAGGTTAGACTTGAAATTTTAAATATAC
This sequence comes from Campylobacteraceae bacterium, assembly GCA_016744535.1. Classification (GTDB taxonomy): domain Bacteria; phylum Campylobacterota; class Campylobacteria; order Campylobacterales; family BB28; genus BB28. Next base: position 3,353 of record JADGEE010000078.1, on the reverse strand, counting down.
CTCTACTAAAAGGGACTTATCAAATAGATGCTTATTTGCTTTGTGATTTAGGGATTCATCTTTTTGAAGAAGCATTAAATATTGCAACATTAAAAGTAAAACAAGATGGATTGCTTTTAGGATATATGACAATTCCTCATAAATGGAAAAATAGAAAAGTATCTCATATAGATTTTGAATTTCCTCTGAATTTATATGCTCATCTATTTTATTTAGATAGGCAACGATTAAAGTATTTACACTTTGGTATTTTCAATAGCAAAAAATCAACTATTTTAGAAGCACAAGAGTTAGCCACTCAAATAATTTTGGAGCAACTAACTTCTGTTAAAACTAATATTTTAGAAGTAGGTTTTGGGTTTGGAACTACTTCTGAAATATTAATAAAGCAAGGCTTTGAATATATAGGAATTTCACCAGATAAAGCACAAGTTGCTTATGTAAAAAATAAATTTCCAAATATAAAATTAATTTGCACTAAATTTGAAAATTTATCTTTAGATAACTCTTATGATAATATTCTTTTTCAAGAGTCCTCACAATATATAGAACCAATAAATATATTTTCACAGTCTATGAAATTATTGAAAATTAATGGTAAATTATTAATTATGGATGAATTTGTTTTAGAGGCAAATCAAAAAGAGATAGATTATTTAAATAATATTCAATATTTCATTAAACTTGCCGAGCGTTTTGGATTTAAACTTATTAAAAAAATAGATTTTTCTAATCAAGTTTCAGAAACTATGAGTTATGCAATTGAAAAATTAAATGAATTTTATGAAAAGATAAAGAGTGATTTAAATATTTCAGAAGAGAAACTTAAAAAGTTTAAAGAGTCTCTATATAAAAATAAAAGTTCATATATTAATGGTAATTATGGATACTTTTTTTTAGTTTTTGAAAAAAAAGAGATGCCTAAATATATATTAGATAAAGCTAATAAATACTCAAAAGAGTGTCAAGTTTTATTTAAAAATGTTTTTAAAGAAGATATGAGTAAAGAGTTTTGGGAGTGGAAATATAAAAGAAGTAATAACTATGGAGTGGTATTATTAAAAGATGATATGGTTGTTGGACATTACGGAGGAATGGTTAGAGATATTCTTTTTTTTGCTAAAGAAAAACAAGCAATACAACCTTGTGACACAATGATAGATATTTTAGCTAGAGGTGGAAAAGGAAAATATAGTAGATTAAGTTTATTAATAAAAACTTTTTTAGAAAATACTCTAGGCTATGGTAAAGAGTTTATTATTGCTTTTGGTTTTCCAAATCAAAGAGTAATGACTCTTTGTTCAAAGTTAAATTTGTATCAAGAAGTTAATAAAATAATTGAATGTCAATGGTTTTCAAAAATTTCAAATTTAAATAATATAATAATTGATTTAACATCTAAAAATGATTCAATCTTAATAGATAATTTATGGAAAAAAATGAGTTTAGAGTTTTCTAATAAAATTATAGGTGTTAGAAATTGGGATTATTTTTATTATCGATATATCTCTCATCCAAAATATAAATATTTTATATATAAAGTTTACAGTAGAGATAATAATATCTTAAAAGCTATTATAGTTGTAAAAAAAGAGAATAATGATATTTTAAAATTAATGGATATTATCTCTTTAAAAGAGAATTATGATTTATGTATACAATCATTAAGAAATATTGCTTTTGATTTAAATTATAAATTGTGTTCTTTTTGGATAACATCACCTGAATTAATAAATTTTAATTTAAAAGATGCAAAAGTTAAGGATATAAATATATCTGTTGCTTATGATGCTTTTTTAAATTCACCAAACTATAAAAAAATAAAAAATAAATGGTGGCTCACCTATGGTGATACAGATTTTATATAGGAAGTATTTTTATGCCTTTTAGTCAAAGCACACAAATATCAGCTATAGTTCAATCTATAGAGAGTTTAAAACCAATTTCAATTTTAGATATTGGAATGGGAATGGGACAATATGGCTATTTATCAAGAATGTATTTAGAAAATGTAAATTTATTTGAAATAGATGGTAATTATGCAAAAAAAAGGGAAAAAAAAGATTGGAAAATTAAAATAGATGGGATTGAAGGATTTAAGGAGTATATAACAGAAATTCATACTTATTGTTATAATAATTTAATTATTGGTGAAGCACTTGAGGAGTTAAAAAAAATAAAAGATAATTCTTATGAACTTTTATTGGCTATAGACATATTAGAGCATTTTGAAAAAAAGGATGGTGAATTATTTTTAAGAGAATTGCAAAGAGTTACATCTAAATATGTAATTGTAAGCACACCAAAAAAATTTATTCTTCAAGAAATTGATGCAAATCCTTATGAAAATCATCGTTCACTTTGGAATCAAGAGGATTTTTTAAAATATAAGTTTAAACAGATTATAGAAAATGATATAAGTTGGATAGTAATTTTAGAAAAAGAGAAAATTAAATGATTATGGAAAATGAATTAGTTCCTTATGAAACATCTGAAATTCCTAAGGGAGATTGGTTGGTTTTTGCACCACATCCAGATGATGAAATAATAGGAATGGGAGGTTCTTTAGTTTTAGCAAAGCAAAAAGGATATAGAGTTATTTTAGTTATCGTAACAGATGGGAATAAAGGTGGAGATAAAAATATTAGAGAAGTTGAAGCTAAAAAAGTAGCAAATAAACTAGGAATAGAAAAAGTTATATTTTTACTTGAATCTGATAGAAATATAATTTTAAATGGAAAACTTATAGAAAAAGTTACTAAAATTATTGATAATTCAGAGGTAGATAATGTTTTTTTTCCTTCTCCATTAGAGATACATCCTGACCATAGAGTTACAACAGAATTGGTTTGGAGTGCACTAAAATTAAGTATTACTAAACCAAACGCATTTTCATATGAAATATCAGTGCAAAATCAAATTAATTTTTTGGTTGATATAAGTAGTGTTATAAAAAATAAAATAGATTTATTATCTTTATATCAAAGTCAGCTTAAGCAAAATAATTATATTGAATGTATGACTTCAATGAATAAATTAAGAACATATACACTAACAAAAAATATAGAATATGCAGAAGGTTTTTATTATTATGGTAATAATTTTTCATTAAATTATCAGAAACACTTAGAAACAAATATTAAAGCTTATTTTAATAAGAATTTTTTTGATAATAAAGCTATTGTTTCAATAGAAAATCAAAAAAATGAAATTTTAATAAGTGTTATTATTACTTGTTTTAATGATGGAAAATATATTTTAGAAGCTATCTCTTCTGTTAAAAATCAAACACATAAAAATATAGAAATAATTATTGTAGATGATGCTTCTAGTGATAAAGAAACTATTAATAT
>JADGEE010000077.1 GCA_016744535.1 Campylobacteraceae bacterium | reverse complement strand
AGCTGAAAGAGAATACATAGCATTAGACTGTACGCCACCAAAAGAGACGATAGTTGTAATATCATTTAAATTTTGCTCAAAAAAGTAGTAAAATTTTCTAGCTTTATTCCCTGAAAAATTAGAGTCTAATAAATCATCTCTTTTAATAAAATAATTATGATTTCTAAAAGTTATTTTTTGAGTGGGAGAGTTATTTAATTTTTGCATAATCGACTCTAACTAAAATCCCATTTTTTATAAAATCTTTTAAAATATCTTTTAATAACTCTTTTACTTCTATATAGTTTAAGTTATTCTTTTTTGAAATTCTCTTTAATATATCTATAATTTTCTCTTTTTTATTTAATGATTTTAAAAAATTATACATAAAATTAGTTATCTCTAACCATAAAATTTCATATTTTTTTCTATTTTCATAAATAAGTAATTTATACTCTCCCTTTGATTTAAAATCATCTCTGTAAATCGGATAATTAAATTTTATAATTTTAGCTTTATTTGAGAATATGTATTTTTTATTCCAACTAAATTTTTGATTTTTAAAATCATCTTTTGACATATAAATCTCAACTTCAATCCACTCAAATAGAAGTAAATCTTTTAAAACTCCTTTTACAATTCTCTTTTTAATCAAAAAATCTTTAAACTCTTTAGGCATTTGCCAAATAATAGTAGTTTTTGAACCACTTTGAATAAATTTAAAAATAATTTTTTTCCACTCATTTTCACTAAAAAACTTTTTACTCTCTATAAAAATATTTGATAAAACTTCATTAAATCTATAATATATCAAATCTTTATAAACTGATATTCTATTTTTATCTTCATTAAAAATAGAATCTTTTCCACTTATTTTAAGTAAAAATTTTAATTGAATGTTTTTTTCAAATTCTATTTTTTTCATAAATATCTCTCATTTTATTATACTCTTTCATTAAAATTTCAAGTGGTGGGATATTATTATCTCTTTCAAGTAGTGTCGGTTTTAAACCTACTTTTGAGTAAGTAAACTCTAACAAATCCCAAACATTATTATTAACTTTTGCTCCGTGAGTGTCTATAATTACATCATCATACTTTTGGTGTCCTGCTATATGAATATAAGAAATTTTATCTGAATCTATTTCAGATATAAACTCCTCTGGATTAAATTTATGATTAAGTGAATTTACAAAAACATTATTTATATCTAAAAGTAGTTTTGTTTGAGACTTTTCTAAAATTAAATTTGTAAAATCAATTTCTCTCATTTCGCTATATGGAGAGTAGTAATATGTTGGATTTTCCATAATAACTTCTCTTTTGAGTATATCTTGAGCTTTTTTTAATTTATCACTTATAAATATAGCTGATTTTTCAGTCATTGGAATAGGTAATAATTCATAAGTTTGATTTCCATCTAATGAAGAGAAACTTAAATGCTCTGAATATGTCTCTATATTATATCTATCTAAAAACTCTTTTAACTCTTTTACATATTTTTTGTTTAATTTCTCAAATGAGCCAATAGATAGAGATAATCCGTGAGCTACTAAAGTGTGTTTATTTGCAATTTTCTCAAAAGTTTCTCTATATCTGTTCGGGATATAAAACCAATTTTCAGGCACAATTTCAAACCAATTTGGCAAACTTTGGCAAGAGAGAATATTTAATATAAACTCTCTCCTAAGTCCTAAGCCACAAGCTTTAAATTTTTTCATAAAACTTATTTACTTCCACCACATTTACCAGCACCACATTTGCCGTCCATATTTTTATCTTTTTTTACTTCCTTTTTAGTTTTTGTTTTCATTTCAGAACCGCATTTACCAGCACCACATTTACCTTCCATATTTTTATCTTCTTTAAGTTTCTCTTTTTTTGCTTTAGAACCACAAGAGCCACATTTACCAGCACTATCAATATCTTCTGCTAATGCAATACCACCACTCATTAAAGCAGTACCTAAAACTAATGAAACTAACTTTTTCTTTTTCATAATTTAATCCTTTTTTTGTTTTAAAGATATGAAGTAATCTAAACTAAATTTACCAGCACCAAAGCTCATAAACATTAATAAAAATCCAATATAATAAAGTGGTATCTCAAATCCACCATCTCCTGCTGAAAAACCATTTGAGAGATGTACACTGACAATTGCAACAATCATAACTATAATTAATGGTAAAGATATTACTCTAACAAAAAACCCAAGAGTTAATAATACAACTCCTAAAATTTCAGTAGTTGCAGCCATATAAGCATTTAGTAGAGGAAAAGGAATATTAATTGAACCAAACCAATTCGCAACTGAATCTATATTTGACCACTTCATCATTGCAGGTTCATAAAAACCATAAGCTACTAATAGACGACTAAAAAGTAGAGCTATACTTTGAAGAGAATTTGTTAAACTATCATACTTTTCATAAACTTTTTTAATCAAACACATAAAAACTCCTTAACTATTTATGCTACCTTTTTCTATTTTAATTTGATATAAAAGTTACATATATATGTCAAGTATAGAATTATTACTTAAATTAAATATCCTCTTTTTCAATTTCAAAGTTTAAAATAATTTCATCAAAATTTTTTGGTATTTTTATATCTATATTGAACCATCTTTTTATATTTATCATAGCATTACTTATTATTATTTTATAATCACTGTTTTTTATATTCTTTAAAATATCTTTTTGATTTAAAGATATCAATGCTTTTTGATTTGTGTTATATCCAATTAATTTAGAATTTTTTATATCAAAGCAATCTATAAAATCACTCTCTAAATCATTTTTATTATCTAAATACTTTTTTATTTTATTTTTATAATCACTCTCTAATAATATAGCTTTAATTTGAGATTTTTTTACATTAGTCATAAAAAATTCTAAATCAGATTCTTTAATATTCATAATAATAGCACTTGCATTTATACTATTTATCTCAAATAGTGCATTATATATTGATATCAATTTTGATTTTGTAGCATCATTGCTAACTACTGCAAATAATATTGTATCTTTTTTTATCTCTCTCAATTTAACCTCCATAAATGTATAGCTTCTTCCTCTTCAATTCGACATCTTTTACAAATTTGCTCACCACCTATATAAGTAAATAAATTATTACACTCATTACATCTTTTAATTTTAAATTCAACTAATACTCTATTTTTTGGTTCAAAAAACTCTTTTGAGTAAATTGGAATAAGTGACAATGAATCTAATTCACACACATCACTACATAAATTACATTTTAAACATAGAAGTGAATCAAAATAAATCGTTGATTTTTTTTTATCAGAATTTAAAGCTCCACTGGGGCAAATTCTATAACAAATTGAACAATTATTACAACTACTATTAATTAATTTATTTGAAGTAAAAGATATATCTTCAGAATTTAAATAAGAATAGTTTTCAGGTTTTTGTAGAGATTTAACAGAAGTATAAAGTATTTTTCTCTTATCAGGTACAAATTTTTCTCTTTTTTTTGAACTTTTATCTGAATTAATTTCTATTAAAGTCTTGGTTTCTGTTATGTTTATAATCTCATCATCAAATTTTACTTTACTCTCTACTGCACCTTTTAAACTAAATCTTTTTAAGAAATCTCTTCTATCATCTTTATTATTTGAGCTTTTTTTTTCCTCTTTAATCTCTTCTATTTTAGTATATTTTATCTTTTTAGATTCAATTATTCTATCAACTCCTAAAGAATTTAAAACATAATTTGCCTCTTTTACATTGAGTTCAATTCTATTTAAGAGAGGCTCTTTTATATAACACTCTTTACAATATCCAATATCTAAATCAAAATTTTTTTGAATTTTTAATGCAATTAAATGCTCGACACCTAATATGGAGAGACAAGGAATATTTTTTTTACAAGATATTAGGTTCTCTTCATCTTTTAAAAATTCAACAAAGAATTTAGTAGTATTAAAATTTTCTAAACTCAAAGATTGAGTTGGACAAACACCAATACACCCCCCACACTCTACACAATTATTATAGATAAAACTTACTCTATTTTCAGTTATATCAATTGCATTAGTAGGACATATATTTTCACATAAATTACAATTTGAATTTTTTGAAGAATAAAGTACACATTTTGATGTATCTAAATTAATTTTTGGCAAATACTCTCTCCATTATTTATTCAACTCTTCATAATCACTTAATAAAAATTCCATACTCATCTCTGCTAAATCATAATACAAAGGTGTTCTTGATTCATTTTTCATATTAATTAAAAATATAGGGGCAAAACTAAGCAGATGTTTTTTCATAAACTCTTTTTGAATATCTCTTAACTCTTTAGTTGCTTTATTATCTTTGTTTGTAAGTGATTTTAACTCTGCATCAACTAAAAGAGACATAAATTCACACTCAATTGCAATATGGTCTGGTGAAATTGCTCTAGCCTCTGCTAAATCTGCACGAAAATCATACCTATTATAAAATTCAATTACAGGATTCTCTCCACCTGAATTTATCATTTGGTCATCTCTCTTATAAAAACTCTCATAAGGAATTAAATGTAACAATAATACATTTGTAAAATCCACATTAAAATGCTCTTCTATCAATTTTTTAGGCTCTAAATCTTTAAATTTATCCCACTCTTTTAAATTTGGAAAAAATGATAGTGCTTCTTCATTTATTTTCAAAAAGTTTAGTGTCTCTTCATCTATTTCAACTAATAATAGTCTTGAGATAAGTGCATAAATGTTTTTTCTAGCTTCTAATTGTTCTAAATTTTTATTCATTAATAACCTTTTTTTTGGAAATTATAGAAATAGGTAGCTTAAAATTTGATATGATTTTAGTTTTAAAAGGATAAATAATGAGTATTTGTGGAATTGATGAAGCAGGACGCGGTTGTATTGCAGGAAGTTTAGCAGTTGCAGGGGTTATATTAAATACTCAAGTTGATGGATTAAATGATTCAAAAAAACTTTCTGCTAAAAAAAGAGAAGAGTTATATGAGATAATCATTAAAAATTCAAATTATCATATAGTTTTAATAGATAGCCTAAAAATTGATAAAATAGGATTATCTTTGGCTATTAAAAATGCAATTATAGAAATTAAAAATAATTTAAAAATAGATAGATACATCATGGATGGAAATACAAATTTTGGAATCAATGGAGTTGAATTTTTAATTAAAGCTGATACAAAGGTTTCGGAAGTTAGTGCTAGTTCAATTTTAGCGAAAGTTTCACGAGATAGAAAAATTTTAGAATCAGCAAAATTATATCCAGAATATGAATTTGATAAACATAAAGGATATGGTACAAAATTACATATTCAAAAAATTAAAGAGTTTGGTTATTCTCCTATTCATAGGAAAAGTTTTAAAATAAAATCTTTAACTCAAAAAAATATTTTTTAAAATATAAAATATTAAAGTTTATTTTTAGATTTATTTAAGTACAATACAAACTTAAATTATTTAAGGAATATATTAATGGAAAATGCTAATCTTTACGTAGGTAATATGAATTACAAGGCTACAGAAAGTGATATCAGTGAACTTTTCGGAGAATTCGGAAATGTAACAAGTGTAAAGTTAATCGAGAGAGACGGATTAAAAAAAGGTTTTGGTTTTGTTGAGTTTGATTCAGAAGATTCTGCAAAAAAAGCTCAAGAAGCTTTAAATGGTAAGGATTTTATGGAAAGAAGTTTAAGAGTAGATTTTGCTAGACCAAGACAAAATAATTACGATAAACCAAGATATTAATTCTTTTTAGCCAAACTTTTGTTTGGCTAGACAAATAAAATTCAATTTTTCTACCTCAAAATATCTCATCTAATCAACTCTTTTATTTAGTTTAAATTTTGTAATAATATTAAAGTTTGTTTTTATAATTATTTATGTAAAATATAAGCTTAATTTATTTAAGGGAAATACTAATGGAAAATGCTAATCTTTACGTAGGTAATATGAATTACAAGGCTACAGAAAGTGATATCAGTGAACTTTTTGGAGAATTTGGAAATGTAACAAGTGTGAAGTTAATCGAGAGAGACGGATTAAAAAAAGGTTTTGGTTTTGTTGAGTTTGATTCAGAAGATTCTGCAAAAAAAGCTCAAGAAGCTTTAAATGGTAAAGATTTTATGGAAAGAAGTTTAAGAGTAGATTTTGCTAGACCAAGACAAAATAATTACGATAAACCGAGATATTAATTCTTTTTAGCCAAACTTTTGTTTGGCAAAGAGAAAAGAAAATAAATTAAGTTATAAACTTTTTCTTCTTAAATTATCTAGTAGTTTTGCCCCAACTAAATCACCCCAAACATTCACAGCAGTTCTAAGCATATCTAAAAATCTATCAACAGCTATAATAACGGCTATATATTCAAGTGGTAATCCAACCATACTTAAAACCATTGTCATCATTACAAGCCCAGCACCTGGTATTCCAGCAGCCCCAATTGAAGATAAAATTACAGTTAAAAATATAATTATTTGTTGAGTTATACTTAAATCAACTCCAACTAAGTTTGCAATAAACATAACAGCAATTGATTCATAAAGTGCCGTTCCATCCATATTTATAGTAGCCCCAAGCGGTAATATAAAACCTGCTGATTTTTTATCAACTCCACCTTTTCCTTCACTAACTTCAATTGAAACTGGAAGTGTAGCAGAAGAACTTGCAGTTGAAAATGCAATTAAAATAGCTTCTCTAATATTTAAAAAATACTCTAACGGATTAAATTTACCAACAACATAAGCTATTATACTAATAACAATAACTGCGTGAAGTAATAAAGCAATAACAACAGTTATTACATACTCCCAAAGACTTAAAATTGTCTCATAACCACTTTTAGCTACAACATAACTAATAAGTGAAAATACACCTATTGGAGTAAGTTTTATAACCCATTTTGCTAAAACCATCATAGTGTCATTAATTGCATCGAAAAAGTTTACTAAAACTCCTTTTTGATTTTTACTTATATATAGTGATGCTATTGCAAAAACTATTGCAAAAAATATAATTTGTAAAATCTTAGCTTCACTTAAACTAGCAAATATGTTTGATGGAAATATTGAAATTAAAAGTTCACTTATAGGAACTTCCTTCGCTTGTGCTATATCTGTCTCAAATCCACTAATATTTAAACCAACTCCTGGGTTTATGATATTTACAACTATTAAACCCAATAAAACAGCAAGTGCAGTAGTTGAAAAATAGTAGATAAAAGCCTTAATTCCCAAATCTTTTAAATCCTCAATTGAACCAAGTGTTGCAATAGCTAAAAAAACAGATGCAAAAATAAGAGGCACTATAAGCATTTTAAGTAGTGTTAAAAATATATCACCTATAAACTTTTGCTCTAATGCTATTTCTGGTAAAAATGCTCCAAAAGCTACGCCTAAAAATATTGCTAAAACTGTTAAGTTTTCTGTATTTAGTAATTTTTGAATGATTTACTCCTTTTTTTTGGTAATTAAACTATTTTTTCTCTTCATATATAATTAAAAGGATTAAATTAAATTCTATATTGCCGATTATTTGTTAGACAGAAAAAACGAAAAGCAAAATGGTATAGAGTTTCGTTTAAATTCAAATGGAGGTTATAAATGAAAAAGTCTTTTGTTTTATCAACAATTTTAGCTAGCTCTCTTTTATTAACAGGGTGTGCTTTTAATACGGTTAGTAATACTACTATCAAAAAAAACTCGAGTAAATCAATTACTCCGCCACCGCCACAGGCAGTAGCAAAGAAACAAGCACCTAGAAAGAGAATTAAGAAAATTGTCAAAAAAACTGGTGTTCCTCAATATGGTCCAAATATCTATAAGAGTGCATCGGGTCCATCATCTTGTAATGGAGCTGGTTGTATAAAACCTAAATATGACATAACTCAAACTAAATGTTTAGATTTTCCAATTACATATAGAGCAAAAAGAGAGTTAATTAAAAAAGATATAGTACTATTTGAGGAGTAGGGAAATGAAAAATTTAATATTAAAAACTATTTTATCATCATCGCTAATAGCAACATCTATGTTTGCTAAAGCTGAAATTATAGAACACACTAAAGAGGTTAGAATACATAGTATTCCTCTGCACGTTGTAGATAGTAATAATCCAATTGGTTATTTAAATTCGCAAACTATATTTTTAGCTGACCAATTAGAGAGAAATGCTGATAAAAAATATTTAGCGGGTTCAGTTTTAGTTACATCATTTTTAAATTTAGATAATTTAACTCAAACAAATGGATTAGGAAGACTTTTATCAGAGGGTTTAATTCATCAACTTCACGTTAGAAAATGGAAAGTAGTTGATGCTAGACTCGCTAATAATGTTGTTATAAATAATCAAGGTGAATTTGCACTAAGTCGTGATATTAAAAATATAAAAAGTAGTTATAATGTTTCAGCCATTGTTACAGGAACTTTTACTGCAACAGATATTGGAATTATTGTAAATGCTAAAGTTATGGATATAGATAGCGGAGTTATTACTTCAAGTGGTCAAATTATAGTTCCAACACAGGGATTAGAGGCACTTTTATTTAACTACTCAGCACCAAGAAAGGGATTAAAAGTTAAAGGAAGTTTTGATTAAACTTCTTCTTTTTTTCACTAAAACTAGAAAATTAAAGTGGTATCTCTATTGTAAATTTTACTCCAAACTTTGTATTTTCAACAAAGATTTCACCATTTAAATGTTTTTCAACTATTATTTTTGACATATAAAGTCCAAGTCCTGTACCATTTTTTTCGTCCTTTGTGCTAAAATATGGTTCAAATATTTTACTAAGATGCTCATCTTTCACACCTGTACCGTTATCATCAACTATAATTATAATTTTTGAATTATCTTCAAAAGTAGAAATTGTAATTTTTGGCTTTTTAGTCATATTATCAATTAAAACATCTTGTGCATTTTTAAGTAAAACAAGTAAAACTTGTATCAATTTATTTTTATAAGTTTTAAATATTATATGAGTATTAAAATTTTCTATAATATCTATATTTCTATGTTTAATTGAATTTTCAACTATCTTTAGAGTATCTCTTAAAATATCATCTATTGATACGTCTTCTTTGGGTCTATTGGGCTTAAAAAAATCTTTAAAATCACTTATTGTTGAAGATAGATATTGAATCTGTTCATTTACTTTTTTTAAATTTTTCTCAATTTTATTTTGGTCACAAACATCTAAATCCATTTCAACTAAAATATTGGATACTATCATAGCAATATTTGAGATTGGTTGCCTCCATTGATGTGCTATCATAGATATCATTTCACCCATAGCAGCTTGTCTTGATTGAGTTAAAAGCATTTGATTTTGATTTTTAATTTTCTTTTTAAGTTTTATTATCTCATTAGATTCTTTTATTTTTAAAAATAGTTGTTTTATATCAATAGGCTTTAAAATGTATTTATCAACTCCAGAATTAATTGCTTGCATAAATGTATCTTTATCACTAAAAGCAGTAATAACTATAATTTGAGGATTTGCAATTTTTTTAATTTGCTCTGACATCTCTAAACCATTTAATACAGGTACACCAATATCTGTTATAATTAAATCTATTGTCTCTCTATTCTCTTTAAAAATATTCAATCCATCTTGACCATTATCACTTACAAAAACTTTATTTACAATTTTTTTTAAAGTTTTAGTCAATCTCTCTTTTACTATTAAATCATCTTCTACATAAAGTACATTTAAATCTTTAAATTCTTTTTTCATATAATCCATACAATTCCTACTAAAAAAAATTAAGTTTTAAATTCACTTAATTTTCTCTCAAGTTTTTTAAAGGATTCTCCCATTTCAACAGAACATTCACTAACTTCTTTTGCAATAGATTCATTCTCTAGTGAAGATGTCATAGTTTCATTCATTTTATCAAATAGGCTCTTAACACTATGACCAATAAATACAGCCTCTTCAGAGGATTTCTTTGACATCTCTATTGTCTTAGTAGTTCTTGTTTTTGACTCATCAACTAAATTTACAAGCTCTTGTGTATCATCAGTTAATATTTTCATATTTTTAGCATTCTCATTCATAGCACCACTTACATTTTGAACATTATTTACAACAACTCCAATTGTGGCATCAATTTCAGTTAAAGATTTTTGTGTTCTCTCTGCTAATTGTCTTACATTATCAGCAACAACAGCAAAACCTCTTCCTGCCTCACCTGCTCTTGCAGCCTCAATCGCTGCGTTTAGTGCAAGTAGATTTGTTTGGTCTGCAATATCTTTAATCATATTTAAAACTTCTTTAATTTGCATAGTTTGCTCATTTAAAGAGTTAATATTTTGAGCTAAATCAACTTCTTTCTCACTTGCAGTTGATATTCCCTCAATCATCACAGACATAGAATTTAACATTTGCTCTAAAACACTTTTATTAGAAACTATATCTTCACTTGTCTTAATTGCTAACTCTTCAGAAATATCTAACTCTTCTCTAACATTTTCTGTCATCTGTTTAGATTCACTTACATTTTTTGTTTGAACAACTGCTATATCCTTTATTTTACTACCATTATCAGAAATTTTTTCTGTAATAGAAGCCGTATCACCTAATACTTGTTTTGTATCTATTATTAAATTTTGAATTTTTTTTGTAAATAGGTCTATATAGTGACTAACCTCTCCAATTTCATCAGTAGATTTAATATTTAATCTCTTAGTTAAATCACCATCTCCCTCAGATAACTCTTTAGTTAAATTTATAAGTATTTTTAGAGGTTTTTTAACAATTGAATTAATAATTAGAATAATTAAGATAAGTATAAAAATATCAACTATAATCATTGCTATAATTTGATAAATAGAAGTTTTAACAGCTTGTTGGATTGCTTGTTCAACCAATCCTAAATCTTTTCCAATTGCAATTAAACCTACATTATCACCACTAAAGTCTTTTACTAAAACTGTTGTTACAAAGTGGTCTTTTGTTAAGAAATAAGTCTCTTCTAGTTTTAAATCAACATCTTTCATATCATTAAAGAAATGCTCTTCCACGCTCTTTAAATTTTGAGCTATAACTAAATTAGCAATTTTAGGATTATCTTTTAATTTTCGAGAAATAGAGAGATACTTTTTATCAAGTAAAATAAGCATTGCTGAATTTATATCTTTTTGAGCTGATGTGATAATAGAGTTAAAACCTTGCATAAATTCAACTGAACCAATATACTCATCTCCGTCAAAAAGTGGGGCTAATCCACGAAGTGTTAATCCAACTACTCCAAGTTCAACTGCTACTAAAGGTTTTCCACTCTCTTTTACTTTATTAATAGTATGTCTAAAACTTTTTAAATCATCTCCAAACTTATTAACTCTCCAAGCCCTAACAAAACTTTTTACATCTTTAGTGTGAATGTGTATCTTAATATTTTTAAATTTTGTCTCTTTTTTATATTCAGCCATTAAAGCTTGAGCTGTTTTGATAGCTAAAGCTCTATTATTTTCTTTTAATGACTTTACAAAATTTGTATCTTTGGATACAGATATAGCATTGGTTAAAGATACAGAAATTTTTTCATCAAGTGCTTTATTAATATAGTTTTTTATATTTTGAGCTTCACTCTTATAAACTTCCTCTTTTATATCTTTAATTCCAATAATAGAGACAATAACAACTGCTACCAAACCTAATATCAAAGCACTAATTAGTGGAATATGTATTTTTGCTGATATTGAAGTACTATTTTTCATATTCTATCCTTTTAAAATTTACTAACTTTTAGTGCAGATATTAAATTTAATCTATCTAAAAGCTCATAAAGCTCGTGTTGCTTCACTTTTATATTCAAATCTATCTTATCATCGTGAATACTCTTTAATAAATATCCTATTAAAGAAGATGGAATTACATAACTATCTTGGAATATAATACTTACGCTCTTAGATGTTAAATTTGAAATTGTAGTTTTAATTTCAGCTACCTCACTATTTCCTCTTACTAATCCTTCTATTATGATATTATTATTTTCAACTTTAATATTCAAAATTAAATCCTTTCTTTTATTATCTCTTTTGATTTTTTTGCTCTCTCTATCCAACTCTTAATAATTATACTTGTATTTTTATAATTATTATCTAATTTAATATAATCATCTATCCTATTGTTGATTAAATTAAGTAACTCTCCTTTTAGCTCTACAATTTTATCTGCCTCTTTGCTATCTGTAATCAAAGTTTTAAGTATCGCTTCTCTATCTTTAATTGGTGTTTGAATATTTAATTTTTTACCAATTTCAATAAAATCATAATTTGAAAGATATAAACCAGAAAAAAAAAGAGATAATAAATGCTCACTAGGTGTAACTAAATTACTCACTTTAGCATTTTTCATAATTTTCCTTTAATTTAGTTTCTGAAGCTTTTTTTACATCAAGATTACTATCTTTTAAGAGTTTTTCTAAAGTCTCTTTTGAAGTTGAAGGATTTTCTGCAACTCTAAGTTTTGTCATTTTATCAACATCATCAGCTAAAATATTTAATATTTTTATTGGAGTTGATGGATTTCCACTAAGTCCATCTCTAACTATTTTTTCATCTGAAAAAAATCTATTTAATATACTAGAAGGTGTATTTGGATTAGTTGCAACTAATGCCCTTACTAAATTAATTTCATCATTTGCTAGTTTTTCTAATATTTTAACTGGAGTATGAGGGTTTTTTCCAACTGCCCATCTTGTCCCCATATCACTAGATTCTGATAACTCTATTAAAAGCTCTTTCATAATATTGCTTCTCTCTTTATCTCTATTATAAATAGAAGTTCTAATACTTAAATTCATTGCTATTTTTGCAGTAACATCTAAATCACTTTTAAAATTATAATATATCTCTTTTATAATATTAATATCTAACTCTTTATCCTCTAAAAGCTCTATTGCTTTATCTTTAGAATTTATATCTACATTCATCTAAATTTTCTATCTCCTGATTAATTTTTAACATATTAGCATATTTAAAATTAAATAATATAAGGATATAATAATAG
>JADGEE010000157.1 GCA_016744535.1 Campylobacteraceae bacterium | reverse complement strand
ATTTTTAGGAGATATAGATTTAAATTTAAAAACTATGCAACTAAATTTAAATAGTAAAAAAATAATTAATTCTAATATCGCTTTAATTACTGCAGATAGTAAAATTAATATGAATTTAAATAATATAGAAGATTCTCTAAATTATAAATCAAAATTAAAAGTTAAAGATTTCAAAAAATTGAGTAACTCTTATTTATATAAATTTACAACAGATGAGAATATTACTACTGAAAATATTAATGCAATTAATATTAATTTAAATGGAAACTTAAAAGATGTAAAAGCTCAAATAGATTTAAACAGTAGCTCTTTATATAAAATATATGATGTAAAAATTGATAATTTAAAATCTAATATGACTTATAATATAAAAGAATCTAAATTAAATTTAAATTCTTTTTTAAATATTAATTCTAAATTTACTTTACTTAAAATTAGTAACTTAAGCTTTAATTTAAAAGATAAAAGCTTTGATTATAATTTAACTTCAAAAATTGATGATTTTAGAAATTTTAATGATATTAATTTATCTAATTTAGAAGAAATTGATATTTTAGCAAATGGAAGTGATAAAAAATTAAATGCAAAAGTTATATCTAAACTTTTAAATATAGATATAAATTCAAATGATTTAAATAATTTTAAAGTTTCTATTAATTTAGATAGAGATTTTATATTAAATTCAAGTGTTAATTTAGAGCCTTTTGAAACAAATATAAGTAGTAAAATTATATCTATTGATAAATTAATTCAAAAAATAAATTATATTTATAGTCTAAATTTACCTAAAATTGAGGGAGATTTAAATTTTAAAACTACTATTAAAGATTTAAATAATACAAATATAGATTTAATAATTAACTCTAAAAAACTTAGTGTTGATATGATAAAAATTAAAGATATAAATTTAAATACTTCTCTCTCAAAAGAGTTAATAAAAGTTAAAAACATAGATTTTGAATTTGAAGATATTGGCATTGATATTGATATTAATAAAAAATATAACTTATCTAATGAAGTAAATATAAGTATAAATAATGAAAAAAATATTAGTTCAAGTGAAATTATTTTTAATAAAGATATTAAATTAAACTTTAAAAAAATATTAGACTTAATAGAGTCTCAATTAAATGTAGATGAGTTTAAAATAAAACATAAAGAGTACGGAAAAACAAAATTTTCAACTGATATAAATTTAATTAAAGAGGAAGATAAAATTAAAGTTTTAGGAGATATAAAATTATTTTATACAAGAATGTTTTTTGAGATTCCAAATACAATTTCAATTGATGAGGATGAGGATATTGTAGTTGTAGATGATAAGAAAAAAAAGCCTTATAATGACAATTTTTTAAATAATATATCACTAGATTTAAGAGTTAAAAATGTAAATAATATGATTTATAAGAGTGAAGATGCTCATATAAATTTTGATGTAGATTTAAATATTTTAAAAGAGTTTAAACAAAAACCAAAAGTTGGAGGTTCAATTAAAATAAAAGAGGGGTATTATAACTTTAAAGGTAAAGATTTTATAATTGAGAGTAGCGAAATTATTTTTACTAAAAGTCCTAATATAAATCCTATTTTAAATATAAAAGTAAGGCACGATATTAAAGATGTTAAAATTTTTGTTTTAATTAAAGGTATGGCAAAAAAACCAAAAATAGAGTTTCAATCAGAGCCTTTTATGGAGACAAAAGATATTATCTCTTATCTAGTTATAGGAAAAGATTTAAATAGTGTTTTAAATCAAAATAGTGGAGAGTATCAAACAGATTATACAAAAGAGGCTGTTATGTTTTTGGGAAATACAATCACAAATGAGTTAAACAAAGAGTTGGAATTAGATTTAGATAAAGTAGAGTTAAGTCAAGATAATGGGCAAAACTTAAATGTAGAAGTTGGAAAGCAAATTTCCAAAGATGTCACAATAAATTACAAAAATAGTGCAGGGGCTAGTAGTATTGTGATTGAGTATGAAATTAATAAAAATATAGGTATAGAGACTAAAATTGGAAAAAGTAACTCTATTGATTTATTTTTTAAAAAAGAGTATTAAAAATTTTGGCACTGACTGAAGATTTTGTTGCATAAATCAAAAAATACTATAATTAGAGTATGAAAAAAAAAATATAAAATAACAAATTAGTCAAAATATAATAAATCTCTAATAAACTGATGTTACGCTAAGTTTTTTAATATATTCCCTATTATAGGTCTTAACAGTGTATTATTAGATGTTTTGAAAGCCCAAACTATGGATAGATGAAGAAGTTAGTAAAAACTGGAGAGAGAGGTTCATCAATAAAATTTACAGATATGGCAATAGAAACATGTCTAAAAATTAAATATATATATAAGTAACTAGACAAAATTAATCACATATTTTTTATTATAATTGGGTACTTTTACATAAATCCTTTTTTTTACCCATCTGCTTTAAATATAGCTTAAATTAGTATTTTCAAGAAAAA
The DNA here is from genome assembly GCA_016744535.1 of Campylobacteraceae bacterium. GTDB lineage: Bacteria > Campylobacterota > Campylobacteria > Campylobacterales > BB28 > BB28. Next base: position 441 of record JADGEE010000157.1, on the reverse strand, counting down.
AGAACCTTCAAGTTTGACTTCTGAGCCACTTTTTTTAATTTTTTGATACTTCATTGTATCCTGAAAACATTTGTGCCTATAAATCAAAATTTGAAGTTTTTCTTTTTGAAAAGTCATATTCCCCATAAAAATTAATATGACTCCCGTGAACTATTGAACTATTTTTGATAGCTTTAATTATTTGTTCTCGCTCTTCATCACTCTTTGCATCTTCAATTTTTTACTCATATATAGATAATTTCAAAGTATCACACAATTTTGAATTAATCTTTTGCAATTATTGGCTATATTCTGATCTTCAGTAGTTGCAACTTGAAATTCTGAATTATTCCCAAAAAATACGACACTGACTAAATAGTATATCAACCTCGAATATTAAGATTTAAAAAAAACATAGCTAAACGATTATCAAGCCACTCCATAGATTTTGAGTGAGCTTTT
>JADGEE010000156.1 GCA_016744535.1 Campylobacteraceae bacterium | reverse complement strand
CTGTTTGCAAGATAGGTATTAATGTAAAAAGAGAGTTTTTCATATTAGGTGATAGAAGTGAGAATACATTAAAAAAGTTTGTGGATAAATTACCAAAATCTTCATATAAATTTTTATACTCAGCTATTTTTTTTTGAATATGATATTGAATTGCTCTTAGAGTTACTCCTATTACTCTTGCTATTTTTCTTAGTTCCATTTTTTCTTCATGCATCTTATAAATTAATTCTTTTTGATATGTTGTTAATCTTTTATATTTTTTGTATTTTTTCATAAACAAATTTTATCAAAAAGCTAATCAAAAAGCTATTTATTTTTAGCTTATTTAGTCAGTATCCTTTTTTTTGAAAAAAATTGGTTATAAAAAATTATTAATATCTGTGAAAGGACGCAACGCCAATAAATTATATGACTCTTTTTTCTATTCTATTAGAGAGTTTTACTAAAATATCATAAGTCATTGTATTAAAAATTGATGCTAACTCTCTTGCATTATCAAATAAACAAACTTCTTGTTTATCTCCTTCAATGGAGATATTATCCATTGATACTTTACCTAAAATTTTATTACCACATTTAGTTTTAAATTTTTGATTTGTTAATCTTTTAAAACCATCAGCATAACCAATATCATAATTTGAAATTATCATATTTTTGTTAGCTATAAATATACCATCATATCCGACTCTTTGATTTATTTTAAGTAATCTAGTTGAATTTTTCTCTGTCCAAAGTGAAAGAACAGGCTTTAAATTTATATCAGAAAAAAGATAATTATTTTCTAAATATCCATAACTAGCAATACCAATTCTAACTAAATCTTCATAACTTGAATTAAGCCTAAATGTTGTTGCTGAATTTGCAAAATGAAATTTAGGAATATTAAAATTAAACTTTTGACATAATTTAATAGAGAGTTTTTTAATATCTTCAAAATTTTTTCTTTGCCAAAAAGTTTCACTGGAAAGTTCATCGCTACTTCTAAAGTGTGTAAAAATTCCTTTTAATTTTAAGTCTTTCTTTTTTATCTTTGTAAAGCTAATTTCTAGTTCACTTATATCAATTCCATTTCTATGCATCCCACTATCAACTTTTAATTCAATACTACACTTTTCAGGTATTTTATCTAAATCATTAATAGAATTAATTGTAATATTTATATTACATTTTGGTTTAATTAAAGGAATATCAGCTAAAACTAAAATATTTTTAAATAGATTTAAAATTAAATTAGCCTCTTTTAAATCTCTTACAACAGCATTTTTAATTCCAAAATTAAATGCTAAATTTGCAATTTCTAAAATACCGTGACCATAAGCATTATCTTTTAAAACAATACTTATTTTATTTATATCCTTTACTTGTTTTTTAACAATATTCAAATTATGAAAAAAATTTGAAGAATCTAATAGAATAAAAGACATTAAGTACCTTCTTTATTAATTATTTTTTATATTTATAATAAATATAGTTCTATTTCTATTTACTATAAAATTAATTTTTCCATTAAAAATTTTTTCAACCACATTTTTAACCATATAAAGACCTATTCCATTTCCTTCACCCTCGTCTTTTGTACTAAAATATGGATTAAAAATTTTTTCTTCTATCTCTTTTGCAATTCCACCTGCATTATCTTCAACTCTTATTTCGATAAAATTTTTAATCTCTTTAACGTCTATTTTAATTTCTCTATTTTCATTAATTTTTTCGTTTAAAAATTTATCTTTACTCTCAAAAGCATCTTTTGAGTTTGCTAAAATATTGATTAAAATATCCTCTAACTCATTTTTACATCCATAAAATTCAATATTTTCATCTATCTCATAACTATATTTAATTTTTTTACTATTTAATTGAGCACTCATAAGAGTAAATACATTTTTAATTGAACCTAAAATTTTAAATTTTTTCTTCTCTTTAGATGATTTAAAAAAATTCACAAAATCATCTATAATAATACTCATCTTTTGAGTCTCTTTTTGGATAAATTCACTCTGTTCTTTTACAAATTTATCAGTTAATTCTCCAAGTTCCTCTTTTAACATTAAATTAATTGATGCAATACTAATTGCATTAATGGGTTGTCGCCATTTGTGTGCTATCATAGAGAGCATTTCTCCCATTTGTATTAAACGGGCTTGAGCAAACATTACTCTATCTTTTTCTCTATTTTTTTCAACTTCAATTTTTATTATTTTTTTCAATTCGCTTTGATGTTTTTTTAATCTATTTTCACTTCTCTTTAACTCTATTTGTATTTTTTTTAACTCTCTTGTTTTATTGCTTTTATATATAAACAGTATGATTATAAAATTCATTAGTGTAAGAATAAAAAACTCAATCCAAAAATGTCTATTAATATTTAGTAAATCTTTATTTTCTAAATAAGATATAATATAAGCTACTCTATTGTTGTTAATATTTTTAACAGGTAAAAATAAAGCAATATAATACTTATCCTCTATTTTTTTATAAATTGCAAATTTCCTTTTAGAATTTAAAAATTTTCTAACTTTATTTTTTGTAGATATATTAAAATTATTTACTATTTTTGTATCTACTACTTGATGTAAAAATTTATAATTTACTCCTAATTCTTGAGCATATTTTTCTGTTTCAGAACAATATTCTTTATTTAAATCACTTGTAGTATAATTTATAGTTTTATTATTTAAATTTTGCAAAGTTTCTTTTTTAATCATAAAATACATATGAGAAGGATATGAATAATTCATTGCTGAAATAAAGGATAGAGATGGAATAGAAATCTCTACACTTCCAATGAATATTCTATTTTCATCAAATATTGGAAATATATATCTATAACTTGCATAATGTTTTCCAACTTCAAATCCATCTATATATTTTTTATTTTTATTAATTAAGTTTAAAGATTTTCTTATTTTTAGTAAATTATCTCCATACTCACTATCTTTGTGAAATCGTAAAAAACTTATACCTTTTAGTAA
>JADGEE010000076.1 GCA_016744535.1 Campylobacteraceae bacterium | reverse complement strand
TTATATAAAGATTTGTTTAAAATCTTTGTAGAACTAATTAAAAAGCCCAAATCAAGAGAGGTTTATCTTTCTTAAAGAAAATATAACCGTGGAGTGAGAATGTAAATAGAAAAATTTGTCAAGAAGCGAGTGAATTATGTATTACTCAATGTTGTGATGGAACTTACAGCACTTCAACTGGTACTGGAACTTGTAGCTCTCACGGTGGAGTTTGTAAAAATGATATAATTTCAAATGACTATTCATTATTAACTTATATAGTAGATGGAGATACAATTAAATTTGAGAATTATACTTGTCGTCTTTATGGGATTGATACTCCTGAATCTCAATATGGCTCAAAACTTGACAGAGATGTAGAGATGTGTCAAGTTAGTGAAAATTTTATGCTTGAAGCTGGAAAAATTTCAACTGAATTTGTAAAAAATAAAATGAGTTTTCAAAGTTATAATATAGAGATAAAAGGACAAGATTACTATGGAAGAGATGAATGTATAATTTACTTAGAAGATAATTTAAGTTTAAATGAGTTATTAATAGAAAGTGGTTATGCAATCGCTTGGAGTAAATATATTGATGAAGAGAATCTAAAAAAAATATATTTAAATAAAGAGATAAAAGCAAAAGAGTCTAAAAATGGTTTATGGAGTGAAGCAGAGAGTGTAATTGATTGTCTATCAAAAAAAACTAATATAGATACTTTAGAAATTAATTTAAAAGAGGGTTGGAATTTAAAGGGAGTTGATAGAGATATAAAAAATGTAGAAAAGTTTTTTAATAAGAGTTATATTGAAAATATTTTTGTTTATAGAGATAAATGGATTAATAAAAATGAATTAAAAAATTTAAATAAGTTTGATGGTTTTTGGATAAAAGTAAACACAAAGTGTAACTTAAAAAATGATAATAAAAATAATAGTATTAATGAATTTAAAATTAAAATAGGTTGGCAATTAAAATCAGTTGATAAAAATTTAAATGATTTAAAAATTTTTAAAGATTGCATAAACTCAATTTGGATTTATCAAGATAGTTGGCAATTATTAAATTTTGAAAATAGATTATTTAAAACTGAAGGGTTTTGGATAGATGGTAAACAAGAGTGTGTAATTAATTTTTAATGAGATTTTTAATAGCTATATTAATCACAATTTTAATACATTTAATTTTAATTATAGAATTTAAAAAAGAAAAATATAAAGAGCTAACACCAAAACCAAAAAACAAAAAAACTCCAATTAATATCTCTAATTTTAAGATAAAAAAGCCCCCAACTCCAAAAATTGAACCAAAACCTATTATTAAAAAAGTACTTAAGAAAAAAACAATCAAAAAGAAAAGTAGTAAAAAAATTGTAAAACAAAAAAGAAAACCTATATTAAAACCAAAAGTTATAAAAAAAGAGGAGAATTTAAGTAAAAAAATTTACGAAGCTATGAAAAAAAAGAAAATAGATATTTTAGAAAAAAAAGTTAAAAAGAGAGACTTACAAAAAGAGCAAAATTTACTTAACTTTTTAAAAACTCCTACTCGTCATAAATCTAAAGAGAGAGTAAAATTAAAACAAAAACCATTAAAAGAACTATATAAAGATGAATTTGAATATTTATCAAAAGAGGAAATAGAGTATTTAGAAGATAATTTAGCAATGATAGGTTACATCACTCAAAAGCATTTAAGATACCCTAGAATTGCAGGAATGACAGGACAAGAAGGTGTAAATATAGTTGAATTTTATCTCTTTAGCAATGGAGATATTAGCGATATTAAAATAATTAAAGGCTCAAATTATACAACTCTTGATAAAAATACAATTAAAACAATAGAGTATGCTTACAAAGAGTATCCACGACCAAAACATAAAACCAAAATTAGAATTTATACCCATTACAGTATTTATGGTATCAATTTTTAGTATCAAATTGGTGCGACAGGGGGGATTTGAACCCCCACACCTATTGGCACTACCCCCTCAAGGTAGCGTGTCTACCATTCCACCACTGTCGCATAAGAAGTATTGGGCAAAAGCCCAAAAGAAAATTAGGCTAAATTATAATTATCCTAAAAATGGGTTTGCATATAATGCAATTAATGCAATTACAAGTGTATAGATAACTTGTGCTTCAATCATTGCTAAAGCAATAAACATTGTAGTCATAAGTTTTGCACCTAAACCTGGATTTCTAGCAGTTCCTGCAATTGTTGCAGCAGCAGTGTGACCCATACCAATTGCTCCACCAAGTGCAGCTAAACCTAAACCAACACCAGCAGCAACTACTGAATATGCTTGAATCATACTTGTTCCATCTTCACCAGCAAATGCGATGCCTGTTAATGCTAAAAATAGTAATACTAATTTTTTCATAAATTCTCCTTAATTTTTTTTGAAGTCCGTTCGGCTTGCGTATCCCTACTTATCACTTCAACGGCGAAATTCTACCTTTTTTTTTGTTAGAAATAGTTTAAGAGTTGGCTAATCCAAGCTCTGCTCTATTTCTACTTAAACCAAGAATTTTAACTTCAACTTTTTGATTTTCACTTAAAACATCTCTTATATTATTAACTCTATCTCTTGAAAGTTTGGAGATATGAAGTAAGCCCTCACCACCTTTTGGAAGTTCAATAAATGCACCAAAATCTACAATTCTTTTTACAACTCCTGTATGAACTTCGCCAGATTTATAGTTATCTTCAAAGTTAAACGAATTAGAATCTCTATCTCGTCCACCTCTTCCGCCACCATCTCTTGACGAACTTGAGTTTGCAATAGTTTTAATATGCTCACACGCTGCTACAACTTTTACTTTATCACTTCCACTAACTCTAACTTTTCCATTTTCTCTACTTAAATCAACTGATACTTCAAATCTATCTACAATCTCTTTAATAGTTTTTCCAGCTTGACCAATTATTTCAACAATTTTACTAGGATTTATTAAAAAGCTTGTAGTTGAAGGTAAAATGGATTCATTTATAACTATCTTTTCACTTGCATCTTCCATTAAACTTAAAATATGCTCTCTAGCCTCTTTTGCCTGATTTAATGCCTCTTTTAAAGTACTTAATGAAATTCCTCCAAGTTTTATATCCATTTGAAGTGCTGTAATTCCATCTTTTGTTCCAGCTACTTTGAAATCCATATCACCATCGTGATCTTCAAGTCCTAAAATATCAGTTAAAATAGCATATTTATCATCTTCAAATACAAGTCCCATAGCTACACCAGCAACCATTTTTTCAGTCTCTATTCCAGCAGATCTAAGTGCTAATGAACCGCCACAAATTGTTGCCATTGATGAACTACCATTTGATTCAAGAATTTCTGAAACTAATCTAATTGTTCCATCATAATCAAAATCAATTGTAGGCTCTAGTGCTTTTTTTGCTAAATTTCCGTGACCTAATTCTCTTCTTGAAGGAGGTGCTAACTGTTTTGTTTCGCCAACACAAAATGGATAAAAATTATAGTGAACCATAAATTTTTCACTTTGAGCCCCCTTATTAGTTAAATTATCATAAGTTTGAGCATCCATCTCACCACCAAGAGTTGCTACAACTAAAGCTTGAGTTTCACCTCTTGTAAATAGAGTTGAGCCGTGTACACTTGGTAAAATATTAGTTTCAATTGAAATTGGTCTTACATCTTTAAGACCTCTTCCGTCAGCTCTAATGTTGTCATTAATTATCATAGCTCTAACTATATTTCTCTTATAATTTTCAACTACTTTTAAAATTTCATCTAACTCCCAGCCCTCACTATTAGCTTCGCTTGTCTTAGAAATCTCTTTTGCTATATTTTTAAGTTCAGAGTTTCGCTCACTCTTTGCCATTTGATTAACAGCTTCTTTAATATCATTAGAGTGTAACTCATCAATATAAGCGTAAATTCCATTATTTATTTTTTCATTTTGAAGTTGAATTGTTAGTAACTCTTCTGGTAAAGCTTGTTCAAAATACTCTTCATATAAAGTAGTTGCCTCTTTTATAGCATTTTGGGCAAACGAAATTGTATCAACTAAATCATCTTCATTTAACTCGTTGATACTTTGTGATATAGAATCACCAATAGCAGGTTCAATTAATAAATCTTCACTAGCTAACTCTAAATTAGCCTCTTTAGATGAGATTGATTTCATCTCTATCATTAAAATTTCATCTTTTGTACCTGAAACAAGCATATCAAGTGTAGATGCTTTTAACTCACTAAGTGTTGGATTGATTACTAAATCCCCATCAATTTTAGCTACTCTTACACCACATACTGATTTTTTAATAGGAATATCAGAGATATAAAATGCTGCTGCTGCTGCGTTTAATGCAGCTATCTGTAAATCAACTTCAGGATCTACACTTAAAACCATCACTATAAGTTGTGTTGGATGTTTAAATCCCTTTGGAAATAGAGGTCTAATACTTCTATCTATAACTCTTGCTGTTAGTGCTTCAAATTCTCCAGGTTTTTGCTCTCTTTTTACAAATCCACCTGGTATTTTACCAGCAGAATAACTCTTCTCTAAATATTGAACTGCCAGAGGTAAAAAATCCTCCTCTACAACAGTATCAGCATCAATCACAATATTTGCAAGTAAAACTGTATTTTTAATTTTTAATAAAATTGACCCATTTGACTGTTTTGCTAATTTATTAATCTCATAAACTTCATTAAAGTTATTTACATTAAATTCGAATTTACAACTCATTTATCATCCTTTCTAAATTTTAGATTTCTATTCAAAATATTTAATACTTCTTCAAAAGCAGGTTCATTTAGCTCTTCATAATAAAATTCTGTATCCACAAAGTTTGCTAATTTATAAAATCCATAAACTTCATCTGCAACTGATTCAAAAATAGGTACTAAATTAAGAGGCATCACAGGAGTAGCAATTACTATAGTTTTAGCCTTCATTGCAATTGCTGTCTTAATTGATGCCATCATCGTTAAACCACTCTCAATCCCCTCATCAACGAGTAACACATTTTTATTATGTAGTGAAATAATAGTTTCACCTTTTCTATATCTGTAAATATATTTTAAAATTCTCTCTTCATACCTCCTATGTGCTTCTCCATATATATAATCTAAATTTATATTAAATGAATCTACCAACTCTTGATGGATTACTATCTCTTCACTCTCACTTACCATTCCTACTTTACAATCTCGATTATTAGGTGCCATAATTGCTTCATTAAAGAGTAACTCTAGTGTTGCATTTGAAAGACTCTTAGCAATTTTATCTGCAATAAATATTGCTCCTGCTGAAATGGCAACAACCATCCAAGCTTCTTGTTGCATAGGCCAAATAGGCAAAATTTCCATTAGTTTTCTAGTCGCATCTGCTCTATCTTGAAATCTTTTATTAGAGTCTAAACTCATGAACCTCTACTTTGTCTATGAATTTTTTGTCTAACTCCGCCTAGAGGAATTAAATTTATTTGAAAATAGATAACTTTATTTTTTATAGAATTTGAACCATCAGCTGTTAAAATAGGATTTAACTCCTCTTTATAACTTATTCTATAATCCCAACACTGTTTTTTCATAGAGATTCCAACTTCCCAACTCTTTAAAAAATTTTCGTGAAAATCATATTTTAATTTACTAAAAGTCTCATAATTTTTATATAATTTTTTTGTTCCATCAAAACTTAAAAAGTTAGTTTCACTTTGAGTTTTATCTTTATACAAATGAGTTAAAATAATGTTATTTAATTCATCTTTATAATCAAATGATGTTGAACTTGATATAAATTTATCAAACTTATGTGAATAGTATATTTGATTATACAATTTTAAATTTGAATTTAAATTATATAAAAATTCATTTTCTAAGTTTCCATACTTATAATTATCATCAAAAAATAGTGCTTGAGTTACTCTATGAGTTAATTTTAAATTCCCGATTTTATCATAAAACAATTGCATAAATTTAAACTCAAGAGCATCCTCTTGTTCGTGATTTGTAGGAATAAAATCTTGAAACTCTAAATTATTTTTTTCAAAACTAGGAATATTATATGATAAATCAATTAACATCGAATGAAAAAAACTCTCATACTCTTTTAATAAATCTGTTGATAAAGAGATATTGTGATAATTTTTAAACATATAACCACTGTCATACTCTTTGTAATTATATTGAATATCACTTAAATATATATTTTCAGATAATTTAAGTGTTAAATACTCATTTAATAGAGTTGTATAAAAATTAACTGGAGCTAAAAGTTCAAACTCTCTTGCAGTTGCCCCCTCTTCTCTGTAATGATTTTTAAATTTAAAATCAAGAGAGTATAAAAAATCATCAAAAATAGGTTTGGAGAATTTATGATAATGTAAAGTTGGTAAATCTTGGAGAGTATTTTTATTTGATTCTTTTGCTGTATCTATAAAATATTTTGAGTAAATTCCATAATAATCTTCTTTATTTTTAATATAGTAATTCATATTTGAAGTTAAAATATTACTTGTTGAATCAGAATAATTCATAGATTTTTTTAAATTTAAGTAATCTATATCATTTAGCCATATACCATTTAAATATAACCCATCTTCAAAATTAAAATATTCACTCAAAAATTTATTTCTTTTATAAACGAATTCAGTTCCATAATGAGTATCATTTTTTAAATTAAACTTTTTTCTATAACTACCTCTTTCTGTAAAATATCCAGTAGATAATTCACCATAAGAGTACAAAGAGTCTACAAATCTAAGTGTAGAATAAATTCCATAACCTCTATTTGTTCTAATTTGTGGGATTAACTCTATATCCCAATTTTTTTGAGGTGCTATAAAAATTGGTTGTGAGTAAAAAATTCCCTCATCTGTTGAAATACTAAAATTTGGTCTTAAAAGTCCTGTACTTCTCTCTTTAAAAGTTGAAAAACCAAAGTATGGAAGATAAAATATTGGAATATCAGATACATAAAATTTAGGGTGATAGAGATTTACCCATTTATTATTTACATCATAATTTCCACTATCAAATTGAATAGACCAACTAGGAGAATTAGTTTTACAACTTGAAGTTATAGTATTATTTAACTCATATTTATCTTTACTAAAATAGCTATTTTTAATATTTAACCAAATATTATCTTTTGGATTAAATAAAAACATAGAGTTAAAATTCATCTCCTGAGACTTTAAATTTAAGTTTATTTTATCAGATAGCATATATAAATCACTATCTTTTATAGCTTCTGCTCTATTAAAAGTTAAAAAGCTTACATTTAAATCATAAGATGCACTTTTAGAGTTTATATAATGTTTATCTCCAAAAAAAGTTACACTACTATTTGCATCTAATATAAAATTTTCACTTTTTAAGCTTTTAGTTAAAAATGTAAAATTTTGAGATTCTATTGCAAAGAGATAAGTAGCTAAAAAAAGAGATATTGAAATTTTATACATTTATTACCAAAGTTTTTGCTGTCTTATCGTGAAGTGATTGTTTATAAACATCAAAAAAAGCTAAAATAAAGCCTACATAAAAAAATATTTCACTAACCACTCTAAAAATAGCTCTATTTATAGATATTAATAGATTTGGATTATCTATTGTATTAATTTGAATAACTCTTATTTTTACAACTATTTTTCCAATTGTTTGTCCATATTTCCAAATGAAAAATGTATGATAGATTACTTTTAATGCCATAATTTCAAAAAATGCTTGATTTATAACCATAATAGTCTCTTCAATTGAAGAAGCATTAACTATACTATCCCAAAATATAGCCATCATAAAAAGAGATATTATTAAATCATCTATTACAAAAGCTAAGGCTCTGTTTCTAGTTGTTGCTAATTTTATATCTTCTCTATTTAAAACAGCTTCTATGTTTCTCATTTTATGGCCTGATAAGCAATATCACTTCTAAGTTGTTCACCCTCAAATGTTACATATTTTGCTATCTCATAAGCGTTGTCTCTAGCCTCTTTTACGCTATTACCAATTCCTATACAAATTAAAACTCTACCACCAGTGGCATATAATTTTCCATCTTTTTGAGTAACTCCTGCAAAAGAGATATGTCCATTTCTAATTTTACTCTCATCTATAAAAATTTCACTTGCCTTTGAGCTTTTATATGGATAATCTCTACTTGCTTTTACCACTCCAACAGCCACTTTATCTAAAAATTCTATATTTAACTCATTTAATTTCTTAGTTGCACCTTTATAAAAAAGCTCACTAGCAGAACTTTTAAGTAAAGGCATTAAAATTTCACACTCTGGGTCACCAAATCTTACATTAAATTCAAGAGTATAAGGTTCATTATTTATAATCATTAAACCGATAAATAAAACTCCTTCAAATGGAGCATTAATTTTTTGCATTCCGCTCATTGTTGGCTTAACTACTCTATCTTCAATTTTTTTATAAAGTTCATCATCAATTAATGGAGTTGGAGCGTAAGCACCCATACCACCAGTATTTGGTCCATCATCATTATCTAATAGTCTCTTATGGTCTTGTGCTGCTGGTAAGATTTTGTAATTTTCACCATCACAAATTGCAAAAACTGATAGTTCATATCCATCTAAAAACTCTTCAATTATAACTTTTTTTCCAGCATCTCCAAAAGAGTTACCACTTAGCATATCTTTTGACACTTCTTTTGCTTCAGCTTTGCTTTTAGCAATAATTACACCTTTTCCAGCACATAAACCATCAGCTTTTACAACAATAGGTAGACTTAAACTATCTATAAAATTATTAATTTCGTTAATATTTGAGCTTTCTATATATTTTGCAGTTGGAATCAAATTATCTTTTAAAAAGTTTTTCATAAAAGCTTTAGAACCTTCTAATTTTGATGCCTCTTTGCTTGAGCCAAATACTACTAACCCCTCTTTTTTAAATATATCAACAATTCCATCAACTAAAGGTTGTTCTGGTCCAACTATTGTTAAATCTATTGAATTCTCTTTTGCAAACTCTGCAAGTTTATTAAAATCTTTAATATCTATATTTTTTGCTATTTTTGTAGTTGCCCCATTTCCTGGTGCGAAGTATATATCTTTTACATTTTTATCTTTTTTTAAAGCAAGTGCTATTGAGTACTCTCTTGCCCCACTTCCAATTATTAAAACATTCATAAAAATTATAACCTTTGATTTATTTTAAAAAAAGACCCAAGAGGCCGATACCTATATATAGTTGTAGCCCTAAATGGCTAAGTACGCAGAAGAGAGATTCTCTTTAGGCGACAGCTTCTCGTCTCGTGAAAGACTCAAACGATGTTATCGACACACCAAAAATACTACACTTCCACTAAATACGTTTTATCGGACCCTCTCGTTTAGGAAATCTCGAACCCCTCAGGAAACGAAATTATATACAATTTTATCTTAAAGCCAAAATAAATTCTACACACCCTTTTAATGTTTGTATAGGACTTACCAAAAAATATATATTATTTGGAATATATTTTGCAGTCGTTTCACCAATAGCTACGGCTTTATAACTATCATCCCACTCAAAATATTTAAAAAAACACTCTATCGTAGATGGCGATGAAAAAATAATATAAGAGTCTCTTTCAGGTTTTTGAAGTTTACTATATTCTTGACACTCTGTTTTATATAAAACCTCATCTATTAAATTAATTTCAGAATCTTTTAAAATAGAAACTAAATTTGAAGCAACTTTTTTAGCTCTAATATATAGAACTTTTTTATCTTTTAATAGAGAAATTATTTCATTTGCAAACAAGTCTCCGTGAGAAGTATTTGAAGTATAAACTAAATTTCCACCTAAATTTTTAATTTTTGTAGCAGTAGCTTTACCAATAGCAAGGGAAGCTATATTAATCCAATCTCTATTTAACTTATTAAGTGCTAAAACACCGTTTTGAGAAGTAAAAATAATAACATCAAAATCTTTTAAGTTTATCTCTTTTTTTAAAAATTTAATTTCAATAACAGTTAAATTTTTCGTATTTTCAATTCTTTTATTACTTAATATATAAATCATTTAACTTTGATAACTTAAATGATGTTTTTTTAAGATATCTTGAATATCTTTATCATCTTTAGCTAATCTCTCTATAATCTCTATAATTTTTTCTACTACATTTTTATCAGCTTTCTTTTTAAGAGAATTATCTATTTTTTCAACTTCTACTTTTAAATCTTTTTGAACTGAATTTACAATAACTCTATCTTTAATCAAATAAGTTATAATTATCCCAAAACCTGCAACCATTGCGGTTAATATAATGCTAAGTAGTGTAAAAATATTATCAAATCTTTTATCGACTTGTTCAAATCTTTTATCGACTTGTTCAAATCGTTTATCCATATGTTTTTGCATATCTTCAAATCTCTTATTAACTGTATCTTGATTAAGCTTTATAAGTTCAACTATAAGTTTAAGTTCACTATTTGTAACTTCTACCTTTTTATCTTCTGCTATCATAAAATTTACAAAAAATATAAATATAAATAATATTTTCATTAACTTATCTCTTTAATTTTTTCTATTTCATAGTTTGAACCAAAAAAAATAGGTTTATCAATAGAATTTTTAAGTTTTTTTGCACCAGCTTTTTCAAATAAATATTCAAATCCATATAAATCAAAAATTGACTCAAGTTTTTCAGGATTTAATGATAAAAGACCACCATGTTTTAAAAATATAAAATTTATATCCATTACAAGTGAGTGTGAATGTCGAAGTCTATAACCCTCATTTAGTAGAGATTGAATTACATTATTATATTTTTTATCAATATTGAATAAATAACTTCCAAAAGATACAATTTTTCCTTTCTCTTCTAACTTTACACTTTTTTTAGATGTAAATTTACCATTATTCTCAAGTATAAAAACTTCAGGTTTATCTTGTGTAATAACTAATTCTGTACGAGGTCCATAAACTACATATATAACCTCTTGGATATTCTCTTTTAAAGTAGAATTTTTATAGACAGTAAAAAGTGAACCAAAACTCCAATTTATTTTAGTATTATCCATATCATCAATATCTATATAAGTTACAATAAATTCTCCATTACTATTAACTTCAATTTCTGTTTTATCTTTTTTTCTAATTACAGATTTGATGTTAGTCACTTTTAAGAGATCTGTTTTTATAATTTCATTTATTATATCATCAAAGTTACTATTCTCGAAAAAATCAAAAGTTGAAATCTCTTTATCAATTTTGATTACTGCACTTTTTATGGCTTCAACTATAAAATCCATTAATTATCCTTTTTACTCTTTTTATGTTTTTTATATGCAATTCTACTCTTTTTTGCTTTTATCTCCAATTCAAACCAACTATTATTTATATTTTCCTCTTTTATAGCAGGTTTTGATAACTCTTCTACTTGCCAAAGGGCTTTTTTAGTTTTAGGACACTCTCTTACACACTCGCTACAATAGATACATAAATATGGATTATAGTTATATTTTTTACCACCATCTAAATCTTGAACAAATAATATCGCTCCAGGTGGACATACATTTTCACATTTATCGCAAAAAATACAAAATTTATCATTATATTTAATAAGCCCCCTATAATTTTTTTCAACTTTTAAAGGAGTTAAGGGATACTTTATAGTTACAGGAGTTTTAAAAATATTTCTAACCCCATCAATCATAGCTTTAATCATAACTTATCCTTATTTTGCCGTACAAGATAAACAAGGGTCAAAAGATGCCAAAATAGCAGGAACACTGGAGTACTCCTCACCTTTAAAAATTTCAATCATTGCAGGAATATTTGAGTAAGTTGGTGTTTTGATTCTAACTCTATCTAAATATTGAGAATTATTACCTTTTAAATAATATAATAGTTCTCCTCTAGGTGCTTCAATATGTGCAACACTTTCACCATTTGGTTTTCCTTTTACTTTAATATTTATCTCACCCTCTGGAAGATTATTTATAATATTCTCTATCATCTCAACAGAGTTAAAAAGTTCTCCAATCCTAACCATATTTCTAGCATAAATATCCCCACTTTGCTCTATTATAACTTTAAATCCAATTTCATCATAAGGGAGTCTTTTACTCTCAAACCTTACATCAGTCGAATATCCTCCAGCCCTCGCTAATACTCCAACAGTTGAGTATTTTTTTACCATATCAGGTTTTAAAATACCAACACCTTTATATCTAAGCGATAGTGACCAATTATTTAAAAATAACTCTTTTATCTCTTTAATTAACTCTTTTAGTTTAGTTAATTTATCTTTAATTATTATTGTAATTTCAGGTGTTAAATCTCGATTTACCCCACCAATAGAGACAAAATCAAATTGAACTCTACCACCAGTTAATGCTTCTTGTCCTTGCATAATTAACTCTCTATCTCGCATTATTCTCATAAATAGTGCTTCATAACCAGCACTTTCTGCTGTATGAGATAGACATAACATATGTGAGTGGATTCTATCCATCTCTAAAACTATCATTCTTAAATAATCAATTCTTTTATTTAATTGAACTCCTAACATATCTTCAACGGCTAGTGTGTAACTTGTTGTATGAGTTATGGCACAAAGTCCACAAACTCTAGCTACAACATAACCAACTTGCCTAAATTTAAATTTTTCTGTACAAGCTTTTTCAACTCCACGATGAACATATCCAAAATCAAACTCCACATCTTTTATCTTCTCATTTTCAGTTATTAGATTAAATCTAAGTGGCTCAAGTAGTGCAATATGTTGTGAGCCAAAAGGAATATTTAACTCTTTTTGCATTTTGCTTTCCTTAGTGGATTTGCTTTTGCATCACTCTCTAAAAATGCCCCACTTTTTGCATTTTCAAAATTTGCACCCAATAAATCTTTTAACTCATACTCTGCAATCCAAGCTGATTGAATAATATCATTAACGCTAGGAATTAACTCATCATAATCAACTTCAGTAAAAAACATAGTTATATTATCTTCATTATATTTACTAAAAATCCATTGAATTTCAAGTTTTTCACCTAAATCAAGTCCATTTATAGTTACAAATCGCCAAATATTATAATCATAAAATTTAGATATATCATTTTTTAAAGTTTTTAAAGTTGTTTTGATTTTATTCATTTGATTCCTCTTCAACATTTATTTTGTGTAATTCACAAACTTTGTATCTATAATTTTTATCTTCTTGTGAAAGTTTTTTTAATACTAATTTAAAATTTAAAATAAATTGTTCATTTTTATATAAATTAAAATTTTCTTTGTAAAATTCGATAATTAATGAAAAAACTTTTTCTTTTTTACAATAAATTTTTAAATCATCTATTGATATAAAAGATAGAAGTTCAAAAAGATAAGGGTGGCTTTTTATATATTCTTGTTCTAAAATAGTTTTTAAATCATAAATAGTAAATTCATTTTGGCTTATCTTTAAAATTTTTTCTTTAATGGCTTTTAATATAAATTCACTATTTTTTAATTTTTTTATATTATCTAC
>JADGEE010000075.1 GCA_016744535.1 Campylobacteraceae bacterium | reverse complement strand
GCGTAATTTACTTTCAAGCTTAGTCCTTAAGTTTTATAAAAAAATTATAAAATTAACAAAGTATAGTAAAAATTAAATAAAAAAGATATAATTATATTTATGAGAAACTTAAGAGGCTACAAAAAAAAATATTTTAAACTCTCTATTATTGTTATGTATTCTACTTTAAATAAATTAAATGCTATTGAGGCAAAATTTATCTATTATAAGAGGGCTTTTAAATACTCTTTTGGAAACAAAGATCCTCCAAATAACTCCTATAATTAATGAATTTGCTTAAATAAAAATATATAAAGGATTTAATGTGCATATAGAAACTGGTATTGTACAGGGTGCAAAGATGATTTTAAGTTATGGAACTGCTATGGCTTCATTTGGAATTGTTGCTAAGTTAGCATTTGATAATATTAAAAAAAGTGGGCTTTTACCTCTATTACTTAAGAGTTTAATTGCTACTGTTTTTGTGTTTATGTTTTTTGAAATTTTTCCACATCACCCAATAGGAATTTCAGAAGTTCATTTAATTTTAGGCTCAACCCTATTTTTAATTTTTGGTATTGTACCAACTGCGATTGGTTTAGCTGGAGGGCTTTTAATTCAAGGTCTATTTTTTGCTCCATTTGATATTCCTCAATATGGTATAAATATCACTACGCTACTTATGCCACTATTTGCTATGGCGTATTTAGCTAAAAAAATTATCCCTGAAAATATCGCTTATAAAGATATAAAGTACTCTCAAGCACTTAAATTATCTATCACATATCAAGGTGGAATTATTACGTGGGTTGCTTTCTGGGCATTTTATGGTCAAGGGTTTGGGGTTGAAAATTTAAGTGCTATTAGTTCATTTGGTGTAGCATATTTAAGTGTTGTTTTATTAGAGCCATTTGTTGATTTAGCTGTGTTAGCAGGTGCAAAAAAATTATTTAATTTAAAAGATAGTAATTTAGTCGGACAAAGACTCTATAATTGAGAGAATTTTTTAAAAGATTTGCCCCATATTTAGTTGGATATAAGAGAGAGTTTGTTTTTGTTTTTATCGGTATTATCTTAGTAGCGATAACAACGGCTCTCTCTGCTTACTTAGTTCAACCTATTTTAGATGACATATTTATAAATAAAGATATTGAGAAATTAGAACTACTACCATATCTCATAATTATAGTCTATACTTTAAAAGGGGTTGGAAGATATGTACAAACATATTTTACTAACCATATTGGACAAGATATAGTTAGAAAAATTAGAGATTTAATGCTTCAAAATTTGCTTAATTTAGATTTAGAATTTTTTAATAAAAATAGAGTTGGTGAATTAATTAGTAGAATTACAAATGATATAAATCGTATTCAAATAGCAGTTTCAAACTATATTGCTGAATTTATTAGAGAAATTTTGACTATTATGGCTTTGGTTGTAGTTGTGATTTATCAAAGTCCAAAATTAGCTTTTTTTGGACTTATTGTGATGCCTCTTGCTCTATATCCTCTTTCTCGTTTAGCTAAAAGAGTTAAAAAATTATCATATCAATCTCAAAGTAAAATATCAGATTTAACAGCAAAGTTAAGTGAAATATTTCATAATGTAGAGATTATAAAAGCTAATTCAGCAGAGAATTTTGAGAAAAAAAAATTTAGTAGAGAAAATCAACAATTTTTTAAGATAAATATGAAAAGTGTTAAAGTAAGTGAATTAGTAAGCCCATTTATGGAATTTATCGGCTCAATAGCGATAGCTACCGTAATTGTTATGGGTGGAATGGAAGTGATTGAAGGAAATTTAAGTGTAGGTAGTTTTTTCTCATTTTTGACGGCTCTTTTTATGTTATATACTCCAATTAAGAGAATATCTTCAATTTATAATAAAATGCAAGATGCAATAGCTGCTAGTGAACGAATATTTGATTTAATAAATTTAAAACCAAAAATAAAAAGTGGAGACGAAAAATTAACTAAAATTAATAAAATAGTATTTAATAATGTTAATTTAAATTATGATAAAAAAGAGGCACTAAAAAATATAAATTTAAATATAAAAAGAGGCGAAGTTGTTGCTTTAGTTGGGGATAGTGGTGGTGGTAAAAGCTCACTTATAAATTTAATTATTAGATTTTATGAAAGCTCAAATGGAGAAATTTTAATAAATAATAATATTATTAAAAATTATGATTTAAACTCTTTAAGAGATAAAATTTCAATTGTGACTCAAAGAGTTTTTATATTTAATGATACGATTGCTAAAAATGTAGCTTATTCTAATGAAATTGATGAAGATAGAATAAAAGAGGCTCTGAAATTAGCAAATGCAACTGAATTTATAGAATCTCTTGCAGATGGAATTGAGACTAAACTTGACGAGTTTGGAGTTAATTTAAGTGGAGGACAGAGACAAAGAATTGCAATTGCTAGAGCAATTTATAAAAATCCTGAAATATTAATTTTAGATGAGGCAACATCAGCTTTAGATAATTTAAGCGAAGCCTCTATTCAAGAAAATTTAAAAGAGTTTATAAAAGATAAAATAGTTTTTATAATAGCACATCGATTAAACTCCATAAAGTTAGCAGATAGAGTTCTATTTTTTAAAAATGGCGAAATTAAATGTAGTGGAAGTGAAGAGGAGTTAATGAGAGAGTGTGAAGAGTTTCAGAGATTAAATATTACTAAGTGACTTTAACTCCTCTTCAATTTTAACTAATTTATTTTTCCCATCTTCTAAGGCTTTTTTATTTTCTGCTACGACTTGTTTGGGTGCATTTGCAACAAATCTCTCATTTGACAACATTCCATTTAATTTATTTGTCTCTTTCTCTATCTTCTCTTTCTGTTTTGTAAGTCTTGCTATAATTGGATTTAAATCTATATTTTCAAGAGGGATAAATACCTCTAAATTATCACTCACATCCGTTACAGATTTTTCTATTTTTGAATCTATGAAATCTACATTTTCAACTTTTGCTAATTTACAAATAAAATCTTTTGCACTTGAAATAGACATTTTAGAATTAAATTTAACAAAAGCTTTTTTAATTTTTTGATTACCCATATCTACAATTGCTTTTGCTCTTCTTATAGCCACAATTGCTTCAATAATTAAATCAAACTCTTTAGTTATATTTTCATTAACTTCTATATTATTTGGAAATTCTTTAACCATAATAGATTCACTATTCTCTAATTCAGTAGCACTTAAATTTTGATATAAATACTCACTAATAAATGGCATAAATGGGTGAAGTAGTTTCATCGCCTCTTTAAATATTGAACCAAGTTCTGATATAGATTCTTTTTGAGCTTTTGATAATTCAATCCCCCAGTCACAAAACTCATTCCAAATAAATCTATAAAGAATCGTAGCACTATCATTAAATCTATAACTATCTAAATTTTCTCTAATCTCTTTTGTAGCCACTCTTAAACGACTCAACATATATTTACCAAGTTCTGTTTTAATTTGAATATCTTTTAAATCTTCAAACTTATCCATATTCATAAGTAAAAATTTTGATGCGTTATAGAGTTTATTTGAAAAGTTTCTATAAACTTCAATATGTTTTTTACCCATTTTAATATCTCTACCTTGAATGGCTAAAATAGCTAAAGTAAATCTTAGTATATCAGCACTAAACTCATTTGTAATATCAAGTGGGTCAATTACATTCCCTTTTGATTTAGACATTTTAGCACCACTCTCATCTCTTACAAGTGCGTGAAGATATACATTTTTAAATGGGACTTCGTCCATAAATGTAGTCCCCATAGTTAGCATTCTAGCTACCCAAAAGAATATAATATCAAATCCAGTAATTAAGAGTGAATTTGGATAAAAATCTTTTAAATCATTTTGCATATATTTATTAATCTCTTGATTAGAGTTTCCCCAACCTAGAGTTGAAAAAGGCCATAGGGCAGAACTAAACCAAGTATCAAGCACATCTGTATCTTGATGAATAGATTTTGATAGGCATTTTTGACAACTTGATGGATTAGTATCTGTTGTTGCCCATTCGTGATTACAATCATTACAGTAAAAAACTGGTATTCGATGTCCCCACCATAATTGCCTAGAGATACACCAATCTCTTAACTCTCTCATCCACGCATCATAATTATTTTTCCAAGTTGATGGATAAAATTGTGTTTTACCCTCATTTACTGATTCTATTGCTTTTTTTGCACTATCTGCTTTTATAAACCACTGTTTAGATATATAAGGCTCAACTACATTTTTACATCTATAACAATGTCCAACTTGATGAGTATGTTCTTCTATTTTTTCAATAAAATTCTCTTCTTGAAGTTTTTTTACAATTAAATTTCTAGCCCCTAATCGCTCTAAACCTTTAAACTCTCCACACTCATTATTTAAAACTCCAGCTTCATTAAAAACTGTAATAAACTCTAAATTGTGTCTTTTCCCTACTTCATAATCATTTGGATCGTGTGCTGGAGTTACTTTAACTATCCCAGTTCCTAAGTCCATATCAACATAACTATCTGTAATAATCTCTATTTCACGATTAATTAAAGGTAATATAACTTTTTTACCAATTAAATTTTTATATCTCTCATCATCAGGATGAACCATAACAGCACTATCACCAAAGTATGTTTCAGGTCTTGTTGTAGCTACAACGATATAATCATTTGAATCGCTTAATTTATATCTTATATGGTAAAAGTGTCCTTTATGCTCTTCGTGTTCTACTTCAATATCACTTAAAGCACCATCGTGTGTACACCAATTAACCATATAATTATCTCTTACAATAATATCTTTATCATATAGTTTTACAAAAGCCTCTTTAACTGACTCTTTTAAACCTTCATCCATTGTAAATCGTTCACGACTCCAAGCTGGAGAAACGCCTAGTTTCCTCATTTGATGTACAATAGTTCCACCACTAAACTCTTTCCATTTCCAAACTCTCTCCAGAAACTTTTCGCGTCCTAACTCCTCTTTTGTAGTACCTTCAGCTAAAAGTTGTTTTTCTACTACATTTTGAGTTGCTATTCCTGCGTGGTCTGTTCCTGCTTGCCAAAGAGTCTTATATCCATCCATTCTCTTATATCTTGTAATAATATCTTGAAGAGTAAAAGTTAAAGCGTGACCGATATGCAGACTTCCTGTAACATTAGGAGGAGGCATCATAATTGAAAAATTTTTGCCCTCTTTTTGAATATTTTTATTTCCATCTACCTCAAAATAGCCTCTATTTTCCCAAATTTTATAAAATTTATCTTCAACTTTATCTGCTTCATAAAATTTCTTTTCACTCATTATTTATACCTCTATTTTTATCTTTTAATTTTTATGAAATTATAGCTTATAAGTTGTAAAGGTGGAATTAAGATAAAAAAATATATCAAATTAAAAAAATTAAGCTAGGAACTCATAAGCTATTTTTTTGTAATATTTTGGTAAAAAACTGAGATAAAAAGGGAGATTGAAAATATTATGATAATTATTCCAGCACGATTAAAATCTAGTAGATTTGAACACAAAGTTTTAGCTGATATTAATGGTTTACCAATGGTTATAAGAACAGCAAAGCAAGTTGAGAGTTTAGATGAAATTTTGATTGCAACTGATAGCCATAGAGTTATGGAAATTGCAAAAGAGTATAACTTCAAAGCAGTTATGACAAGTGAAACACACACTTCTGGAACTGATAGAATTAATGAAGCTTGTGAAAAATTAAATTTAAGTGATGATGAGGTAGTTATCAATGTACAAGCAGATGAGCCTTTTATTGAACCTTCAGTTATCAAAGCTGTAATTGATAGAGTAAAAAAAGTAAAAGATGAAAATATAATGATAACGAGTTGTTATAAAGTGATAGATTCAGAGTTAGCAGATGACCCAAACCACGTAAAAGTTATAATTGATGAAAACTCAAATGCGATTTATTTTTCAAGAGTTAAAATTCCATACAATAGAGAACATATTCATATTGATTATTTCGGTCATTTAGGAATTTATGGTTTTACAAGAAAAAGCCTAAGAGAATTTTGTGCTTTAGATTCTGCACCACTTGAAAATATTGAAAAGTTAGAGCAATTAAGAGCTATTTATCACAGTAAAAAAATAACGATGGTTAAAGTTGAGAGTAAAAGTTTTGGAATAGACACTGAAGCTGATTTAAAAAAAGCATTAGAGTTGTTTAAGGTAGATTAACTCTAACACAAAAATTTTTCTACTTACTTCCTTGAAAAGCACCGATAGCAATTTTTGATTCAGTACTATTTGTGGTAAATCCTCCTCCTATTCTTTGGGCATCATTACCATAAAATTTTCCGCCTCCCTCAAATCCATCTATATCTACACTTGAAGATGGTAAACTAACAACATTAGTTAAATCAAATTTATTGCCATCAATTTGACCCTCATTTACACTCATTCTCCAAGCGTCATTTCCTGCATCAAAGTTGATTTTTCCATCAATTGAATTTTTTGCAAAATCAAAATTTAAATTAACTTCACCATTTCTCATTAAATCATTTGCTTTTCCATCTAATGGATAGTGAACTGTCCCTAAAACTTCTCCACTGTAACTAGCTATTACGCTATTTTGAATATATCCATTAATGACCTCATTTGAAGTTAGAGTTATTTCATCATTTGGTTTTATCCAAGCACCCATACTAAAAGCATTTAATATTTCACTTTCACTCTTATTGCCTAAATCATCTCTAGCCCAATATCCCCAACTAAAATAGTCATTACTATTAATAACTCTTGCTTTTAAATCAAAGATACTGCTCTGCTTTGCAATATAAACTCCAAAGGCATCTTTATTAAAGCTTTCTATTCCTTCATAATATGAAGATTCATCTGTATATTCATCATTTGCACTAATTTGAAAATATCCGCTTATCTCTTTTGCACCCTCACCATAGTATCTATTAAAAAATACCTCTGCATTGAAAATAGCTACGCTTGAGCCTTCACTACTCATATCCCAAGGATATGGATAAAATCCTGATGGTGTAATAGCAGAAGAACCAATCGAAGCAAAACCTAATTTCCAACTATCTATATTTTGACTATTTGGCTCACTTGCATTAAAGTTTAAATATCCATAGATAAATCTATTTGCAAAATCTAGTGTTAAATTAACTTTAGAATTATTAATTAGTGAGTAGTTATCTAAATATTTAATACTCCCTAAAATTTTACCACTATAATTTGCTACTTTTTTACTTCCAGCTTCTCCATTCCAATGCTCATAAATTTTATCTTCATTGAGATCATAACCCATAAATTCAGCTATATTAGCAGGTTCTGTTTCAAAGTTAGAATCTCTCCAAACTTCTATAAATCCATAAGGGTCAGTAGCTACATATTTACTTCCAGTAGCTTCAATTAAGTTATAAATAGAGTTAAATTCACCATCATCTACTTTAAAAACTCCATTCTCTTCTATAACATTCACATTCTTATAAAATCCCCATTTTAGGTCACTATTAATGTCTGTTTCAATATTTATAGGAATATTTTGTGATGTTAAAAATAGTTCATACTCTACATTTAATTTAGCTTCTAACTCATCTAATGCAGCCATTTTTACATCATTATCTTTAATTTTAGTAATTTCACTTAATATCTCTTTTAATTTAGCTGAATCAGGTTTTAAATTTTCACCAAGTGTGATACTCTGAATCTTTTTAGATACTTTTGAGCTAACCATTAAACCTCTTTTGATTTTCTCTAAATCACCTTTTTGTAGCTTAATAGGAGTTGATGGAGTTTCACCACTTTGAAATGATGTTATTTCACCAGCTTTTACACTAACTTCTCTCCCTTTAGCTTTTACGCTAATTTCACCTCTTGTACAAGCAATTTTTTCATATTTTTTCTCAACTACTCCCATAAAAGTAGTTCCTCTAATTCCAATAGTTGCTGTTTTTGTTTTGATTTTAAATTTATCTCTTGAAATTTTACCAATTTGACCAGTTATAGCTTTAAAAACTCCCTTTGCAATACCAAATTTAGTTTTTGATTTTTTATTATCTGCTTCGTAAAAATACTCTTCTACTTTAAAAGTTGTATTTTGACCAATTGTAATAACTGTCTCATCAGTAAAAATAATTTGAGCTTTTGAGCGTTTTAAGCTTTTTATTTCATCTCTCTCCTCAATTATCATTCCATTTTTAGCAACTATAGTTTCAGAACCTCTAATAATTTTTATATTTCCCTTTAAAGCAGTTATTTTTCCTACTTCAGCCATTAACATTAAATTAAATATTAAAATTAATAAAATTTTTTTCATAATTTTTCTCCTTTAAAAGTTGATATTTAAATTAATCAAATAGACATCTTTATCATAAATCATAGGTATATAATTTGAATCATCTTCAATATAATTATAACTTGTATTTAAAGATATTTTTTTATTGATATTTTTAGAAAGTTTTATAAAATAGCTATGATAGTTATCTTCTCTATATTTATTTTCGACTATTGAATCATATTTTGATTTTCTAAGAGAATATTGTAAATTTAAATTGAGTAAATTTGCAATATCAGTAGCATAACCTATTTTAAATACTTGCAAATCTTTATCTATAAATTTTATATCATTACTCTTATTTTTATTCTCATTAGCAAATGAGTAATTAAAAGTTATTAAATGTGAATTAATAATTTTAGAAAAACCAACTCCTAACTCTCTAATATTAGAATCTCTCCCTTCATCTTCACTCTTTGAGTAAAACTTTCTCTGAAATTTAATATAACTATTAAAATATAAACTTTTTGAAATTTTTTTTGATAATCTTGGGGCTAATACGATAGAATCAAGAAGTGAATTGCTCCCATATAAAACTTTATCATAATAGATTGGAATAACTATTTTTAAACCATTTTTTGCATATCCAACTCCTGAAGAAAAACTTGTAAATAAAATATCAAAGTTAGAATTATCTAAATAGTTTTGATTATATATATTTAAACTATTATCTATAAAAAAATGACCTCTTTTTCCGAAATCATATATATGATGAATGTTTAAAGATTCTGTCGCAAATTTATCTTTTATCTCTCCGTCTGTTTCAATATTATCTTTGGGTAAACCTTGACTATCAGCTAAATAGTCTATTAAATCCTCTTGTGCTGGGTTTGAATTTATATTTGTATCATATCCAACACCTATGGTTAAAAAGTAATTTATAAAACTTCTCTTCTCTTTTTTATCCATTAACTCTAATAATATTTTAATATTTGCTTTAACTTCTTTTGGAGGATTTGAGTTTAAAACTTCTTCTAAATCTATTTTAGCTTCATCATACATTTTTAAAGCAACATAACTACGACCTCTCTCTAATTTACTTCTAATATGATTTTCATCAATAATTAAAACTCTATCAAATGCTCCAAGTGCTTTCTCATATAACTCTAATGCAAAGGCACTTCTACCTAAATAGTAGTTAAATTGTGGATTTGCACTATCAGTTTTAAATAATTTATCAAATACTATATATGCCTCTTTATAATCACTAGATTTAAAAGCTTTTAAACCATCTTTAAAGAGTGGTTGTAAATCCTCTCTGGCTAATAAAAATAGTGTAAAAAAGAGTAAAATTAAAATTTTTTTCATTATCGTACCTCTTATTTAATCTTATTAAACTCTACTACAATTAAACTTAAATAATAATGTTTAAAAAGTGTTTTAATATAGCTATTTTTTCTCATTATAAATTTATTTTATTATAAACAGAGTTACCTCGTCAGTTAGTAAATAATTTTTATTAAAAACTCTATCTTTTTCTAAAATTAATTTATTCCCATCTATTAAAATTTTAACTCTCTTTAACTCTTTAGTATTAAACATATTTATATCAACTCCTACAATACTTCT
This sequence comes from Campylobacteraceae bacterium, assembly GCA_016744535.1. GTDB lineage: Bacteria > Campylobacterota > Campylobacteria > Campylobacterales > BB28 > BB28. The sequence continues at coordinate 3,789 of JADGEE010000075.1, read as the reverse complement.
TAAACCTAAAAATAGTTTTTCCATTTTTATATCTTCACTACTTAACTCTTCTACTCTTTTATTTAATGGATTTTTAATATATTCATTTATATCTTTTGGAGGATAAAATCTTTTATTATCTATAAATCCAACTGCACCAGCTCCAGTTCCAATATAATTTTTATACTCCCAATATCCTAAATTATGTTTAGATTTATAATTTTTAGAAAAATTTGAAATTTCATATTGAAAGAATCCTCTTTTAATTGTCTCCTCTATAAAAAATTTTGATAATAACTCATCATCTTTTGATTTTGAAAAATCGCCTTCAAATTTACTGCCATTTTCTATAGTTAGTGAATAAGCACTAATATGATTTATTGCTAAGTTATTAGCTAAATTTAAATCATCTATTAATAATTTCTTTGAATCTATTGAAGTGTTATAAATTAAATCAATAGATATATTTTTAACTCCAATTTTATGAGCATTTTCAACTGCTTTAATAGCTTCTTTTGGACTATGTCTTCTACCTAAAAATTTTAATTTATCTTTATTAAAACTTTGAACTCCAAAGCTAAATCTATTTACACCTAAATTACTCATCTCTTTTATCCACTCATAACTTGCACTATTTGGGTTAGCTTCAGTTGTAATTTCTATATTTCTATTTTTTTCTATATTTAACTCTTTAAATAATTTTTCAAAATATTTTATCTCAATACTTGAGGGTGTTCCTCCACCTATAAAAATAGTCTCTATTTTATAATTTTTAAGTCTGTTTAATTTAGTTAATTCATATTTTAACTCTTTAATCAATGCCTTAAAATAGTTATCTTTTAAATTTTTTTTATCTGTAAATGAGTTAAAACTGCAATAGAAACATTTACTATCACAAAATGGTATATGAATATAAAGTAACAACTTATTTATCCTTTTTTAAATACTTTTTAGATAGGATTTTATCAGATTTTATTAAAAAAAGAGAGAAAGTAAAGCTAATGGATGGGAAAAAAAAACGATACAGACCAAATGTAGCAGCTATAGTTCTTTCACCAACATATCCGACTAATTGTGAAATTTTTATTGCTTCAAGAAACGATGTAAATGATGCTTGGCAATTTCCACAAGGTGGAATTGATGATGGTGAAACTACTCAAGAAGCTCTTTTTAGAGAGTTGAAAGAAGAAATTGGTACTAATGATATTGAAATAATAACTGAATACCCAGAATGGGTAAGTTATGACTTTCCTGAAATTATAGCAAAAAAAATGTATCCCTATGATGGACAGATTCAAAAATATTTTTTAGTTAGATTAAATTCAAAAAAAAATATAAATTTAAATAATGAAAATCCAGAATTTACTGAATATAAATTTGTAGAATATAGCGAAATATTTAATTTTGTTACATATTTTAAGAGACAAGTTTATAAAAAAGTATTAGATTATTTTAAAAGAGAGGGGTATCTATAAGATGTTAATAGTTCAAAAATATGGTGGAACTAGTGTCGGTGATTTAGATAAAATTGCAAATGTTGCAAAAAAAGTGGCTAAAACTAAAAAAGAGGGAAACTCTATTATAGTTGTTGTTTCTGCTATGAGCGGAGAGACTAATAAATTAATAGGTTATGCTAAACACTTTAGTAAAATTCCTGCAAAAAGAGAGATGGATATGTTACTAAGCTCTGGTGAGAGAGTTACAGCATCACTGCTCTCAATTGCATTGCAAGAGATGGGAATTAATGCAGTTGCAATGACAGGAAGACAAGCTGGGATTGTTACAAATTCATCTCACACAACTGCTAGAATAGAGGCTATTGAGACAAAATATATGCAAAAAGAGATTGATAGCGGTAAAGTTATAGTAGTAGCAGGTTTTCAAGGAGTTAGTGAAGATGGAATTGTAACAACTCTAGGACGAGGCGGAAGTGATTTAAGTGCTGTAGCAATTGCTGGGGCATTAAACGCAGATGTTTGTGAAATTTACAGTGATGTAGATGGAATTTATACAACTGACCCAAGAATTGAACCAAAAGCAAAAAAACTTGATATGATTAGTTACGATGAGATGTTAGAATTAGCTTCGCTTGGAGCTAAAGTTTTACAAAATCGTTCAGTCGAATTAGCAAAAAAATTAAATGTAAAATTATATGCAAAAAGTACTTTTGATGAAAATAGCACAGGAACTTTAATTACAGAGGAAGAAAATATTATGGAAAAACCAATAGTTAGCGGAATTGCTCTTGATAAAAATCAAGCTAGGGTTAGTATTATGGGTGTTGTAGATAGACCAGGTATTGCGGGAGAAATTTTTGAAGCACTTGCAAAGGGAGATATTAATGTTGATATGATTATTCAAACAACTGGACATAACTCTCAAACTAATATGGATTTTACAGTTCCTGAAAATGAACTTGAAGAGACTAAAAGTGTAATGGATAAACTATCAAATGATTACTCTAGTGTAGAGTATGATAAAGCCGTTGTAAAAGTATCTATTGTTGGAGTTGGAATGAAATCTCACTCTGGTGTAGCTAGTACAGCTTTTAAAACATTGGCAAACGAAAACATCAATATTATGATGATAAGTACAAGTGAAATTAAAATTTCAATGATAGTTGAAGATAAATATAGTGAATTAGTAGTAAAAGCACTACACTCAGCCTATGAGTTAGATAAATAATTAGTGTCAAAAGCTTTTTTAAAATGGACAATTGATACTATCAGAGAAGATAAGTCTCTGATGAATTGGATTGAGGAGAGAAAATTTGAGTGGGTACCTCTTGTTACTAATATTATAAATAGATTACTAAAAGGACAGAGTATAGTAATTATTACAGATATTCAAAGAGAGTGGTTTGCAGAGTATATAATTAGCACAATTAATTCCCCTACAAAAGAGAGACCTATTCTTCCTTTTGTAGAACTTAAAAATATTTACCCATATTTAGATGGATTAAAAGATAATAAAGATATAGACTTAATATATGATATGCTCTCAATTAGTTTTGAATCAGGTTTTGTTATTTGGTATATAGGTAGTTGTAATAGTGAAAGAGCTCAAATTGCAAAAAGACTAGATGATAACTTTTTATGGATAATGGATGAAGAGTTACAAAATAGTTTTTCTTTATCTTCAAGTGATGAGTTACTAGATTTTAAACTACTTCAACTATTTAGACTCTTTGATAAAAGTATCTCTATAGGGATGTTTTCTGAAATTGATCTATCGGCTTAATTGATGCAATCCCAAATTATCACTACTCTTTCTCTTGAAAATACATTAGAAAAAATAAAAAAAGAGTTAGTATCTTCTAATCAAATAAGAGTTATACAAAATGACGAATTTAAAATTGAGCACTCAAAAGAAGCAATTAGAGAAGCCTATATTGCATCTGAAAGAGAAAAATATATTATTTTAATAGCAAAAAAATTTAATATATATGCTCAAAATTCTCTTCTAAAAATTTTGGAAGAACCTCCTAAAAATATTATTTTTATATTAATAACTAATACAAAATCATCTCTTTTACCAACAATTTGTTCAAGACTTAAGATAACTAATTTAAAAGATATCAAAAATAGAATTGAATTTAATGAATTCAATATAATAGAATTAAATTATAAAAATAGTTATGAATTTTTAAAAAAAAATCAAAATATATCCAAAAATGAAGCTAAAAATTTAATAGAATCTATCTTTATAAAAATTTCAACAGAATTAAAACTTAATGAGAGAGAGTTAGAAATTTTTTCTACATCATTTAAATTAATTGAGTTAAATTCAAGACCAATTAATATTTTAACT
>JADGEE010000074.1 GCA_016744535.1 Campylobacteraceae bacterium | reverse complement strand
TATCTCTATTACTTCACGAAACTCAAAAAGAGAGAGGAGCTAGTGCTGGATATTTAGGCTCAAAGGGTAAAAAATTTACTACAAAGTTACCCAATCAAAGAGAATTAACAAATACTAAATTAAAAGATTTCAACGATTACTTGTCAAGTATTGAATTTAGTAATTACTCAAGCGAATTTAAAAAATTTGTGGATAATGTATTAAAGGAGTTTTCAAAACTCTCAAATATAAGAGGTAAAGTTGATAAGTTAGCTATTAGTGTAAAAGAGCAAGTAAGTTATTACTCTTATATAAATAAATTACTACTAGATATAGTTTCACTTACTGCAAAAATTAGTGAAAATGTAGTTTTAGCAAAAACACTAAATAGTTACTCAAACTTTTTAAAATCAAAAGAGAGAGCAGGAATTGAGAGGGCTGTTCTTTCAAATACTTTTGCAAATAATTCTTTTAAAGATGGAATGTTTACCAAATTATTAACTCTAATAACTGAACAAAACTCATATATGGACGCTTTTGTAGCTTTAGCAAGTGATAAAATTAAAGAGACTTACTCAAAAGCAATGAAACACGAAGCTATTAACAAAGTTGAAAATATGAGAAAAATTGCTATTTCTAAATCTGATAATGGAAACTTTGAGATTGATTCTACAGATTGGTTTAACACAATAACTATTAAAATAAATCAATTAAAATCTGTTGATGATTTTATCTCAAATATAGCATTAAACGAGATAAAAAATTTAATCAATAAAAGTGTTAAGACTATTATTTACGCAATTGTAATTGCACTGATTTTTATCATAGTTATTACATTAATATCTATGATAATTTCTAAGAGTATTTTAAAAGAGATAACTATATTGAAAAATTTTGTTCAAAATATGGCAAATACAAAAGATTTAACTAAAAATATTGAATCTAAATCAAACAATGAATTAAGTGTAATTGTAAAATCATTAAATACTCTAATTTACTCATTTAAAAATACACTAAAAGAATCTAAATCAACTTCTATGCAAACTGCTCAAGTTGGAACTAAATTAAAAGACTCTTCAGTTACTCTAAATTTAGATATTGAAAAGTTAAATCAAAACATAAAATTTATAGAGAATCTAGCTGATAGTGTTGGTGTAAATTTAGATTCAACAGAAGAGAAAGCCATTAGTACAACTCAAGATTTGCAAAATACGGAACAAGTATTAAAAGATTTTGTCATAGATTTAAATAGTGTGGTTGAAGTCTTTATTGACAATTCTCAAAAACAAGAGGATTTAGTCTCTAAAATGAGTGATTTAACAAATCAAGCAAGTGATATTAAAAATATATTAAATGTAATTGGTGATATTTCAGAACAGACAAATCTGTTAGCATTAAATGCAGCCATAGAAGCGGCTAGAGCTGGTGAGCAAGGTAGAGGTTTTGCCGTTGTTGCTGATGAAGTTAGACAACTTGCTGAGAGAACACAAAAAAGTCTATCTGAGAGTAGTGTAACTACAAATGTAATCACACAAACAATAAGTGATATGAGTACAGAAATTAGTTTAATTTCAAATAAAACTTTAAGTGTTTCAGAAAATATAAGAGAATTAAGCTACAATGCACAAAATACACAAAATAAATTAACAAATAGTGTAAGTGTATCTTTAGAAGTTGTTAAAATGAACACTTTTGTTGCAACTAAAACAAAAGAGTTAATTAAATCTATGGAGAGTATTGTTGATTTGTCTAGTAAAAATAAAGAAGTAGCTGATGATTTAAATTTAATAGCTTCTGATTTATCTGAAAAATCACAAAATTTAAATAGAGAATTAGAACAATTTAAAACTTAATTTAAAAAAGATAAATATTTAAAATAAATATAATTTTGTGTTAAGTTCTTTAATTATAGAATTTGCTTATATATACTTTAAAAGGGTTACTTTATGTTAAACAGATTAACTATCAAGCAAAAACTAATTTTAAACTTAGCAATAGTTGTATTATGGGTACTACTTGAAACACTCTCAACTGTAACAACTGCTTTGAGTGAAAATGATAAACTGAAAAGCTTAGAAAAAATTACAATTTTTTCTACAAAAATATCTCTATTACTTCACGAAACTCAAAAAGAGAGAGGAGCTAGTGCTGGATATTTAGGCTCAAAGGGTAAAAAATTTACAGTTAAACTCCCTAATCAAAGGAAACTAACAAATTCTAAATTAAAAGATTTTAATGACTATTTATCAACTATTGAATTTAATAACTACTCAAGAGAATTTAAAAAATTTGTCGATGATGTATTAAAAGAGTTTTCTAAATTATCTAATATTAGAGACAGAGTTGATAAATTGGCTATTAGTGTAAAAGAGGAGGTAGGTTACTACTCTTATGTAAACAAATTACTTTTAAATATAGTTTCACTTACTGCAAAAATGAGTAAAAATGTAGTTTTAGCAAAAACACTTGATAGTTATTCAAACTTTTTAAAATCAAAAGAGAGAGCAGGAATCGAGAGAGCCGTTCTTTCAAATACTTTTGCAAATGATGCTTTTAAAGGTGGAATGTTTGCTAAATTATTAACCCTAGTAGCTGAACAAAACTCATATATGGATTCGTTTTTAGCACTGGCAAGCAATGAAGTTAAAGATACTTACTCAAAAGCTATGAAGCACGAATCAATTGTAAAAGTTGAAAATATGAGAAAAGTTGCTATTTCAAAATCTGATACTGGAAATTTTGAAATTGATGCTGTCTATTGGTTTAGTACAATAACCACTAAAATTAATCAACTAAAATCAGTTGATGATTTTATCTCAAACATAGCACTGAATGAAATTAAAAATTTAATTAATAATAGTATTAAGACAATGACAAAAGCAATTGTAATAGCACTTATTTTTACTTTAATCATTGCATTAATATCTATGACTATTTCTAAAAGTATTTTAAAAGAGATAACTATATTAAGAGATTTTGTTCAAAATATAGCAAATACAAAAGATTTAACTAAAAATATTGAATCTAAATCAAATAATGAATTGAGTGTAATTGTAAAATCTTTAAATATTTTAATTCACTCATTTAAAAATACACTAAAAGAATCTAAATCAACTTCTATGCAAACTGCTGAAGTTGGAGTAAAGTTAAATAACTCTTCAGTTTCACTAAATTTAGATATAGAAAAATTGAATAAAAATATAACATACATAGAAAACTTAGCTGATAGTGTTGGCGTAAATTTAGATGAAACAGAAGAGAAAGCAATTAGCACAACTCAAGATTTACAAAATACGGAACAAGTATTAAAGGAGTTTGTAAATAACTTAAATAGTGTGGTTGAAGTGTTTAATGAAAATTCACAAAAGCAGGAAGATTTAGTCTCTAAAATGAGTGATTTAACAAATCAAGCAAGTGATATTAAAAATATATTAAATGTAATTGGTGACATTGCAGAACAGACAAATTTACTTGCTTTAAATGCAGCTATAGAAGCTGCAAGGGCTGGTGAGCAAGGTAGAGGTTTTGCAGTTGTTGCTGATGAAGTCAGAAAATTAGCTGAAAGAACACAAAATAGTCTATCTGAAAGTAGTGTAACTATAAATGTAATTACACAAACAATAAGTGATATGAGTACAGAGATTGGTTTAATTTCAGATAGTACTTTAAGTGTTTCAGAAAATATAAGTGAATTAAGTCATAATGCACAAAGTTCACAAAGTGAATTAACTAATAGCGTGTCAGTATCGTTAGAAGTTGTTAAAATGAACACTTTTGTTGCAACTAGAACAAAAGAGTTAATTAACTCTATGGAAACCATAGTTAATTTATCTAGTAAAAATAAAGAAGTTGCTGATGATTTAAATTCAATAGCATCTAATTTATCCGAGAAATCACAAAACTTAAATAGAGAGTTAGAGAAATTTAAAACTTAATTTTATAATAAATTTTGCTCTTCAAATTCCAGTTCCCGTTTTCTCTTTTGCACTGAAGTAAAAAAAACTAATAGATTTATTTTGTTATAATAAAATAAAAAGGTTAGAAAATGGATAATCTATTAAATTTAACAATTGATGCCATTCTTGAGATAGAGATGAAATTAGCAAGAGATAGTGATGGAAAACTATCTTTTATTAATTTTAAAATTGATAATATAGAAGAGAAATACTTAAAAGATATTATTAAAGCTATCTATCTTATGACTAAGGAGAGTCAATTTTTAAATATGGAAGATTCATTTTTAATTATAGTTAGAGATAAATTAGCTGTTGCCAAAATGACGAAAAATAGATTAGCTACATTGATTAGAAATAAGTTTGAAATTAATAATATAAAGGGTAAATTTCACTTTGCTATAAACGATTTAAAAGCAAATGATGATTTATATATTGTAAAAGGCAAATTAGATATGTTTTTACAAAAATCTATAGCACAAGATGAAGATATAATTGAAGATTATAACAGTGAAAAATTTAAGAAAAAACAAAAAGAAATTATAAATATTTTTAGACTTATATTTAGAAAAAAAGAGATGATAAAAGTTTCAAATTTTTATAAAGGTATTATTATGACTCACGAAGTTAGTGTCGATAATGTATTAGATACTATGAGTATAGATGTTACCATTAATAAAGCCCATAGTGCTGTAATTTATATCGATAAAAACACAGTAATTGAACATAAATTATTAGGTGTTGGAATAAAAGCCCATTTAGTAGGAGTTAGATGGAGTGAAAAAGAAGCAACTATAAGATTTAATAACTTTCAAATATTAAAAGAGTCACCAATCCAAAGACAAAATATTAGAGTTGAGCCAAAAGGTGACTTGTTTGTAGATATAGAATTTTTAAATCGAGCAATGAGAGGAAGACTTTTAAATTTATCGATTAATGGGATTGCAATGCAGTTTACAAATTTTTTAGATAAAGAGTTAGTAAATGAAATGGAAGTTAAACTTATATTTAATTTACCTAAAGTTAAAGTGAAAATTGATGCAAAAGTTATTGTTACAAATCAAAAAGAGAAAAAAGTTATATTATCAATATCCCCAACCAAAATTTCTCAACGACAAATATTAAATTATATAGCCTCAAGAGAAATAGAATTGATAAAAGAGTTGAGAAGTAATATGAGTGATTATATTAGATATGAGCAGTATTAAATATTTTTAACTATATACATAAGTTCTATAATATTTTTTTTGGCACTTATATAATCTCCTTCAAATTCTTTTAAACTACTCTCGTGTGAACTTATCTTTTTCTCTTGTACTCCAGTCATTTCAGGAAGTAGTTTCATATAATCACTTCTATCATCATTTGCATTCTCTATTGCTTGTTTAGCTAATTCATACTTTTGTCTAGTTTTCTTCAGTTCAGATTCAACTTCTGATTTTTTAATAGTAAGTTCTCTAATTAAAGTCGATAATTCTGTATATTTTGGAGTTTTTGCCCCATTTGGTTTTTTTCTAATAACTTCCCTCTCTTGAAAAGTAGCTTTAGAAGCTTTTTGAACTCTATCAAACTCTGCGACTCTTTCGTCCATTTCTATTTGTAAAACTTCAATTTTCTTTTTATTATCTTCAGCAATTTTAACAAAGTAATTTTCTCTCTCTAGGGCTTCATCTATTTTTTTTTTAGAATCATCAATTAGTTTTAAAAACTTCTCTCTATCGACTGCGTTTCTTCTAATTACATTAAAATTAAGTTTACTTGAGCGAGTTCTACTCTCTTTAAGTAACATATTGAAAAATTCATTTACATACTTTAATTGAGTTGCATTTGCTTTAGCTATACTTCTAAGCACAAAATCAGCAACAGATTTAAAAACTATTCCACTTTCGTCTTTTAAACCATTGTCTATAAGTTCATCTGATATTGATTTTGTTTTTAAGTAACTTTTAGAGACTTTATTGCTAAGTTCATTAATTTTAATACTACCTCCCTTAAGCTTTTCCTCGACTTTAGGATGTGATTTGATAAATTTAATTAAATTTTTTAAAGTTTCAGAGTGTATAGCTTTTATATTAAAAAGCTTATCCATCGCTAAAAACTCTATATTCATCTTTTTAGTTAAATATTCAAAAATAGTATTATATATAAATTCATCTGCTTTATTTTCATTTAAGAAAATTTTATCAATTAAATCACCTATACTTTCTTGATGTAAATTACCTCTAATTATAATTTTACTCTGCTGAACTAATACTGCCCCAACTCCTCCAGAGAAAATCATATCTTTTAAAGCTTCTTTAAATATATTTGCTAATTCACTGTCAGGTTTTTTATATGCCTTTAGAATCAGTGAAGTCTCTTGAACCATTTTATCTATTAATACAGTTGCATTTTTATCTTTTTTATCTAAAATTACAACACCTTTTTTTTCCTTATTTTCAAACTCTTTTATATCTTTTTTATAAGGCTTTAAGGCTTTAGATATTTTTTTAATCAATTCTACATCCTTCATCTGTTAATCTTCAAATATAACTATTTCATAGATACTTTTTTTAGTTACAATAGACTTATCAAGTGGAATTGTTCCATTGTTTTTAATTTTTACAAGTTCAGCTGTTGTTATTTCTACTTTAGCCTCTAAATCTTCAATTTTACTTTTTAATCTTAGAATTATATCAACTCCAGCTAAATTAACTCCCAAATCTCTAGTTAATCTTAAAATCATTTTAATTTTATCAATATTTCTTTGAGAATAAAGTCTCATTTTTCCTTCTGTTCGAGATGGAATAATTAACTCTTCTCTCTCATATTGTCTTAAAGTTTGAGGATGAATATTTAAAAGTTTTGCAACAACACTAATTAAATATACAGGCTCATCATAATCACACATAAGTTACTCCTTTGGAAGTTTTTCTCTCATTAAATTAGCTAATTCTTCATCTAACTCATCTATTTTTGGTAAATTAATAGTAACCTTTAAATATAAATCACCTTTTATTTTAGTTTTTCGATTTAAAGTACCCAATGCTTTAACTCTAAATTTTTGTCCGCACTTTGTATTTTCAGGAACTTTTAATGTAATATTTTTTTGAAGTGTCTCGACTGCAACTTTACCACCAAATAATACAGTATGTAAAGGAATTTTTATCTCTTTTATTAAATCATCATCTTTTCTCTCATAATCAGGTGATTCCAGCACTTCAACTTTAAGTAAAACATCTCCTCTTTGTCCCTGAAACTCTTTTCCTTTTCCTCTAACTCTTAGTATTTCTTCATTTTTAATTCCAGCAGGTATTTTTATATCAAAGCTATCTTCTGAGATAGAAATATGCTGTTTACCTCCTAAAATCGCTACATCAAAAGGAATATGTACTCTTGCATTTATATCTAATTCTGGTTGTTCAAAACCTCCAAAACCAGAATTACTAAATCCAGAGTTTGAAAAACCACCACCAAATATATTCCTAAGCATTTCATCTAAATCTACATTTGCACCACTTTGTGCATTTGAAAAGTCGTGAAAGCTCTGCCCACCAAATAGAGAATCTCCATATTGCTCATATTGAACCCGTTTTTCTTTATCACTTAAAATTTCATAAGCTGTATTTATCTCTTTAAATTTTTCCTCAGCTTCTGGAGATTTATTAATATCAGGATGATATTTTCTAGCAAGTTTCCTATAAGCTTTTTTTATCTCATCTTCAGAAGAGTTACTATCAATCCCAAGTGTTTCATATAAACTGTTACTCACTTCTTTACCCCAATTATATTTAAATTTTTAATGTTGATTATATCACATAGCTTTAGTCTATGTCAATCAAGGTTTTAAGTACCTAAATAACTAGTGTGTCACTAAAGTAAAAAAATTATTATAATTAATTAAAAATTTTAAAACCATTAAAGAAAAAGTAAGTTGAATAAAGATAATATTATAATTATTGAGTTATAGTAATATAATTTATTATTATAATCATAAAAAACAAAATCAAAGGATAGAAAAAATGAAAATAGAGATAGGTGTAGGATTAAAATTAACTGATGAAAATTATTGTGGTATTGATTTAAAATTTCCAACTAAAAACCCATCAGAAGATACACCATTTGAGTTTGATATAATCCAAAAAAAGAAAAAAGAAGATGCTGATAAGGATGGAACTAAATTACTTTCAGTTGTAGTTGCTGGAAGTGATAAGATATACGTTGCTGTATCTCCTCCAGAAAATATTTTAAAATTAGCAGGTGATATTGTTGAAGAATTAAATGTAAAAGTAAATGAAGGAGACTATAACCCTTCAACAGGTAAATTTGGTGATACAGGTGAAGGTGAAGCAGGTGATAATACAATAAAAAAAATAAAAAATAAAAAATAACTCTAAAATCTTCTATATATTATACTTTCCTATAAATTTTAATTTATAGGAAAGCTGATAATTAAAATACAATAATAGTCAATTTAAAGAAAACTATTATTCTTAACCAATTAAACTTTTACAACAAAACTATTTATGATAATTCATACTATTAGGAGAGAGATAGATGCTTGTAGTCACTATAAAAGGAGTTTTTCAATGGGGTTACATTTTTGATGGAAAATTTGATTTACCTATGGAATCTAAACTTGAATTTTCAAAAAATTATTATCTTATTTATGCAAAATTTGGAAATTCATCATCTTCTGGTATAGATATATTTAAACAATTTAACAAAGCATTTAAATTAAATCTTCCAACTAATTTTTTTTTAGTTAAAGATGCAGGTTTTTTTACATTTTCATCAAAAAAAACACATTCTGTTAATAGTAAACCTTTAATTGAAGTATTCCCATTAGCTCCTTTACCCACAATAATTAAAGAAAATGCAAAAATAGTTTATGATACTACCAGCTTTTGGACAACAATTGAACTTAAGAAAAATGACTTATTTAAAACTTTATTTCAAGTCGGATATAATGAAGAAGGGAACAATGAATTATCTTTATCCGCTACTTTTGTTAGTGAAACAGCAATAGATGAAGCTATTACTACTAGTATATATATAGCTAATTTACCTGACTTTAAATTATTAACATTATTTGAGTTTAAAAATTTAATATTTAAATATCAATTTAATAAAGAAAAATATTATATATACCAGATTCAAGGTGAGCTTTGTGTAAATATTTTTGACAATGAATACTTATTTATTGGGGATGTTATTTCAACAGAAAAGTTTTTAAGTGCAAATATCTTAGCCTCTATATCAGAAAAAATTGAAAATCCTTTTTTTGGATTAATGAGAGGTGTCACTTTTAAAGATTTAAAATTTTGTATTTTATATATCTATAAAACTAAAGAAGAGAAAGCTAAGGGAGAGTACCAAATTCAAGGAACTGTTAAATATGATGATGAATTTTCCCTAACAGGACAACTTTATTTTGTCAATACAGTACCAATTCTTGCAGTAGTAAGGATTGAAAAAGGACTTGATATAGGAAGAGTTTTTAATCAATCTATTAAATCTTCTATTTGGCCAAATGATTTTATTAACATCATATTTTTATCGGGAAGCCAATTATATTATAAAGATACAAATAAAGAAAAAGTTAAAACAAAAACTATTCAAAATTATAATATATCTTCAATAGATAAACCATCTATTATACCTTTAGAAAAGATTGATTATGAAACAGGATTTAATATCTACTCAAAATTTAACTTACTTATAATGTTTGAAATTAAATTAGAAGGTAACATCTCAATAATGGAAAAAGGAGTTAAAGCCCGTATCCAACTTCGTAAACCAATCGATATTTTTGTTTTAAAAATTACATCTCCTAGTGAAACTTCTGAAAATAAAACATCTTTAGAATTAGAGGGACCTATTTTTTACTTTAATAGTGAAAAAGAAGGTAAAGAGATGGGTTTTTCATGTGGATTAGTATTTTTTGCTGTTGATTTTGGACTCAATGTTCATATAACAGCAAAAAAAGGGAAAAGAAACAATGAACTTAAAATTGAGGGTAAGCTTGAATCTACTCAACATTTTTCAGTATTACCAGAAAGATTACCAGAAAGTAAACTCTCATTTTCCTATAGTAAATCAGAGGGATTTCATATTACAGATTGGCCCCATTTTTTATATGACAAGGAAATTATTGATTTTATAGAAGGAATAGAAGAATTAGCAAAAAAGGGAGGGTGTGAAAAAATAGAAGGTTTTATGTTTAAAAATTTACTAGAAACAAGTTTTAAAATTAAACCTAATTTAAAAAGTGAAGATGATGAGTTATTTTGTTTCTTATCTGGAACATATACTATGTCAGTTAATATACCTACTCAAAAGCCTATTTTTATAGCAACTATTGATTTTCCTGATGGAATTAAATTTGTTATTCCTAATAATCTAAAAATGGAATACTTTCTTGAATATATTTTAAATGCAATAAAAGGTGCAACTAAAAGTTTTATAGAAGGATTATTTGACAATAGAGAAGCAATATCAAAACTACTTGTTGCTTTGGCAGGTAAAGAAGCAGCTAAATATGCTTTATCTTTAGTTTGTAAAGGTTTAACAGATTCTAGTGTTGCTAAGGCATCAAAAGCTGGTCAATCAGCTGCAAGTTCAAGTAGTGGAGGTAGTGGTGCTTTATTTGCTACTTTATTCACTGCAATCACTGTGGGAATTTCAGCTGTTAATAATATTTTAGATAAAATACCTTATGAACCAAAACCAAAACTAAAAGAACTATTACCCCCTAATGAAGTTTTTATTTATTATGATAAAATAAAAAGTGAAATTTTTGTTAATTGGTCAGATACTTATTATGCACAAGAATATGTGATTAAGTTTAAACGAGCTCAAAAATTTGACTGGGAAGAACAAACTGTAAAGTATACATCACCTAATACTTCTTATAAAATTACAAATAAAGATTTAGCAGGGGAATACATTGTTAAAATAGCTTCAAAAGATAATGAAGAAATTAGTGATTATACAGAAAAAACTATTTTAAGATTAGAATCACCTGATGTAAACATTATTTTAGTTAAACCACTTGATATTTTATCAAACCCTAAGATAAATTTAAAATGGGAATCTGTGACTTTGGCAACTCATTATGATCTTAAAATAAATGAGGAGACAATAGAAACTAAACAAATCCTATTTAAATTAAATGAAAAGATAATAGAATTTACTTCTGATAAACCTGCTGGTGAATATGATATATCTATGATAGCAATTGGAAAAGAGTATGATACGAAAGAATATAGTAGAGAAAAAACTTTATTTAATACAATTCAAAGTCTTCATAGTCCATATCAAAAATGGTTGCGTTTAGATAAACCTGAAATAAAAAGTCAAATCATTAGAGATTTTAAATTATGTATTAAATGGAATTTGGTTTTAAATACAACAACATTTATCGTAAGAGTGCAATGGTTTAAAAGTCAATCACCTGATTTATATTCTATAAATAATTCTTTAGAAATAGAAATCGAACTCCCAGTTGAAAATTTGGAGATAGAAGAGATAAAAATAGATATGATAAGTGTAGCCTCAAAAGAGAGACAAATTCATAGTTTATGGAGTTTCCCAGTTACTGTTGATTATCCTACACCAATGCAAATTGCACAGCAATGTTATAAAGATAATTTATCAGGTGAAATATGTGCAGAAAAAATTATAGAGGTTCATCCTAAAATACAACCAAAGGATATTAGTTTTAGTATGTCTAATAGTGGGTATAAATGTAGAGATACTGCTCTTGGGCTGAAAAAAGTATATTCAAATATCGAGCTAATAGAGTTGTTAAAAGCGTTAAGTTATGTATATGATAGAAATGAGTCAATGGAAATCGTAAAAGAAATTTTTGAACATTAAAGGAAAAAAATGAAAATAACATTAATAGGTAGTTTAATTTGTACAAATATATTATTTGCTTCAGATAATAATTCAATAGCACTAGGAGAGTTTTCAACAGCTTCAGGAAGTCACTCAATAGCACTAGGAGATTTTTCAACAGCTTCAGGAGATTATTCAATAGCTTTAGGATTTAATTCAATAGCTTCAGGAAATTATTCAGTAGCTTCAGGACTTTACACAGAATCTTCAGGAGAATCTTCAATATCTTTAGGGGTCACTTCAAATGCTTCAGGAAAATTTTCAACAGCTTGGGGAAATGATACAAATGCTTCAGGAAATTATGCAACAGCTTGGGGATATAAAACAGTAGCAGATAAAAATTATATGACAGCACTTGGAAAATATAATACACTAGATAATAAAAATGCTCTTTTTGTTGTTGGAAATGGAACTGATAGTAATAAAAAATCTGATGCTTTTGTAGTTTACAATGATGGAAATGCTTTAGTAAAAAATGATTTAATAGTTAGCAAAAAACTTTTTGTAAATAATAAAGAGATTACAGGAAATATAGTAAGTCAATCTACTATTTTAAATTCTACTGGAACTTCAGCGACAGGGATAAATTCTCTAGCTTGGGGAAATGATACAAATGCTTCAGGAAAGTTTTCAACAGCTTGGGGAAATGGTTCAAATGCTTTAGGAGAATCTTCAACAGCTTGGGGAAATGATACAAAAGCTTCAGGATATATTGCAACAGCTTGGGGAGTTGGTACAATAGCTTCAGGATATGCTTCAACAGCTTGGGGAGTTGGTACAAAAGCTTTAGGAGAATCTTCAACAGCTTGGGGAAATGATACAAAAGCTTCAGGGCGTAATTCAACAGCTTGGGGAAATGATACAAAAGCTTCAGGATATATTGCAACAGCTTGGGGAAATGATACAAATGCTTCAAGAGAATTTTCAACAGCTTGGGGAGTTGGTACAATAGCTTCAGGATATGCTTCAACAGCTTGGGGAGTTGGTACAAAAGCTTCAGGACAAACTTCAACAGCTTGGGGAAGTAATTCAACAGCTTTAGGAAATTATTCAACAGCTTGGGGAAATTATACAAATGCTTTAGAATATTATTCAACAGCTTGGGGATATGATACAAATGCTTCAGGATATTATTCAACAGCTTGGGGAAATGATACAAAAGCTTCAGGGCGTAATTCAACAGCTTGGGGAAGTAATTCAATAGCTTCAGGATATATTACAACAACTTGGGGAGTTGGTACAAAAGCTTCAGGATATATTGCAACAGCTTGGGGAAATGATACAAATGCTTTAGGAGAATCTTCAACAGCTTGGGGAAGTAATTCAACAGCTTTAGGAAATTATTCAACAGCTTGGGGAAATGATACAAATGCTTCAGGATATATTGCAACAGCTTGGGGAAATGATACAAATGCTTTAGGAGAATCTTCAACAGCTTGGGGAAATGATACAAATGCTTTAGGAGAATCTTCAACAGCTTGGGGAAGTAATACAAAAGCTTCAGGAAAGTTTTCAACAGCTTGGGGAAATGATACAAATGCTTCAGGATATATTGCAACAGCTTGGGGAAATGATACAAAAGCTTCAGGAGAATCTTCAACAGCTTGGGGAAGTAATTCAACAGCTTTAGGATATGGTTCAACAGTTTGGGGATATAAAACAAAAACTTTAGGGGGTAATTCAACAGCTTGGGGAAGTAATTCAACAGCTTCAGGATATACTTCAACAGCTTGGGGAAATGATACAAATGCTTCAAAAAATTATTCAACAGCTTGGGGAAATGATACAAAAGCTTTAGGAGAATCTTCAACAGCTTGGGGAGTTGGTACAATAGCTTCAGGATATGCTTCAACAGCTTGGGGAAGTAATACAAATGCTTCAAGAAATTATTCAACAGCTTGGGGAATTGGTACAATAGCAGACCAACACTATATGACAGCACTTGGAAAATATAATACAGTAGATAATAAAAATGCTCTTTTTGTTGTTGGAAATGGAACTGATAGTAATAAAAAATCTGATGCTTTTACAGTATATAAAAATGGAAATGCTTTAGTAA
>JADGEE010000073.1 GCA_016744535.1 Campylobacteraceae bacterium | reverse complement strand
GTTATGATTAGTAAAACTAAAAGAGCCTTTGAAATAAGAGAGCATTTTATAAAAATAGACGCTGAAAAAGAGAATATAAAAAATCTTGCAATTTTAAATTTCCAAGATATAAATTTAATTATTTTAGATATTTTAAATGACTTTAATTCACTTAAATTAAACAGTTTGAAAGACTCTCCAGTAAATACAACTTATATTTTTAAATATTTAGATGTAATATTTTTATATTTAGCCTCTAGTACAAATTCAATTTCAAGTAAATTTGAGAGAAAAGCGAAAAAGTTAGAATAGAATTATTCAGCTATTTAATTATATGAATTGAGGTTTTTACATTTCAAGTAAAATTTTATATGCAAGTTAATATAATGTTGTAAATAATTATGAATAATAAATTATATGACAATGAAAAATTAAATTAAATAGAGGAAAAAAGTTAAACAGATGGAATTATTAAATTATTTAAATATATCACTTTTGATTTTAGTATCTATTGTTACAATTGCATTTTATACTAAAGATGAAAAAATAAAAAAAATATTATATATATCTTCTTTTTTACTTTTTGTTTTATTAGTTAGTTTTAATTTTAAAGAGATTATTTTTTATGTCTCTAAAGTTGATATAAATTATCAAAATATTATAAATTTTTTGTTTGGTTTTGTTGTTGGTTTTGTTGGTGTTGGTGTTGTTGGTGTTTTTAGTGTTATTCGTATTTTTGGTGAAACTGAATTTGAAAATTTTATAAAGAATAATTATAAAAAAATTTTATTTTTTATTTTAATACCTCTTTTAATACTTATATACTTCATTTTAGATAGAAACTATAACTTCACAAATAAATTATTTAACTATGAGTATAAAAATTATCTCTTAAGTGATATAAATATTTCAAGTGATAGCGAAAATGGTTTTAAAATATTAAATAGAGTTTTAGAATTAACAGATATAGATTCAATTAAAAAAGAAGATTTAAAAATATCTATTAAAACTTTTGCACTTCTTTCAGAATATTATCAAAATAGTAATGATAAAAAACAGATATTAGAGTCTTTAAAAAAAGTTACTGAAATTATAATAGAACTTATAAATTTAAAAGTAGATACTCAAATTAATCCTAAATATTACTTTTTAGATGAAAGCCCATCTATTGCTAAAAGTGTAATTCAAGCAAATAGAGAGGCGATAGATTTATTTGATGAAGAAAAATATATTGAAGCCAAAAAAATATTTCAAGAGTGTATAAGTAATTTTTACTCTAAAGATAATTTTGATTTAATGATAACTAAAAAAGAGACTTTTAATAGTGAAACTGATTTTAGTAATTTTGCAAAATTAAATATAAACTTAGCAAATACTCTATTTGAGTTAAAAGATTTTAATAATTCACTTAATAAGTTAAACTCTGCACTTAATAGTGCTTATAGTTCTCTATATATAAATAATAAAGATATATTTATTCTCTATGATAAAAAATTGATTGCCCAAAAAAATTTAAATTTAAATAGAGATGATAGTAATCAAAAAATGAGAGAGTTAATTAATGCAATAGAAAAAGGAATTATAAAAAAAGAGAAAATTGAAAAGTTAGCATTAGATAAGAAAAAACTAAAAACTATTGGAGATAATAGAGTAATTTCAAATAATAAAAATAGAAAAACTCTTTTTTATATAAAATTAAATTTTGCAAATATGCTTTATAATAACGGTGATTATAAAGAGGCTATCTATTTTTATAATTCAGCTTTAAAATTTATGCCTAAACAAAATCACTACTTTTTAATTTATATTTATAATAAAATGGGATTGACTTATGAGAAATTGAATGAAATTGATAACTCAATTAAAAGCTTTGAATTAGCAAAATCTTACGCTTTTGAACTTGGGGATAAATACCCTATTCCTGATAAAACAGTTAATATTCCATATTTAGATAAATAAAATAAACACAAAGGATAAAATTTGATTTATGAATGGATATTTTTAATACTATTTGCTCTCTCATTTGGCTCATTTTTAAATGTATTAATTGTCAGAGTGCCAAAAGGTGAAAGTATAGTTTTACCTAACTCACATTGCCCAACTTGTAAAGCTAAATTAAAAGCGTGGCATAATGTTCCTCTAATCTCATATATGCTTTTAAAAGGCAAATGTGCATATTGTAAGAAAAAAATCTCTTTTGTCTATCCAGTAGTTGAGCTTTTAACTTTGTTTATATTTATAGCCACTTTTATAAAAATGGGTTTTAGTGAAAATTTAATAGAAAATAGAGATGCTTTTTTACTATCTATAATATTTTCTCTACTATTAACTTTATCTGTGATTGATTTACGATATAAAGCTGTGCCTGATTCTATTTCTCTTACAACTTTAACACTAAGTCTATTTCTGTTTAATATAATTGATACTTTTAGTAATGCTCTATTATTAGCGGGAGGATTTACATTTTTACGCTTTTATGTTTCGTTTTTTTTAAAAAAAGAGGCTATGGGTGAGGGTGATATAATTATCGCTGGAATTATAGGAGCAGTTTTAGGAGTTAAACTATCTATGGTGGCTATATTTTTAAGCTCAATTCTAGCACTTCCAATTTCACTATTTTTAAGATGGAAAAGAAGTGAGTATGAGACTCCATATATTCCGTTTTTAGCACTTGCACTCTTTATTGTATTTATGTTTGATGATGAGTTTTTATATTTTTTAAGGTTACTTCATGGTTAAAAGTTATATTTTAAGAAATCTTTCAGGACTGTTTTTTTCTATATTTTTTACTCTGTTTATTATCACTTCTATTATATTTTTTATTCAAATAGCCTCTATGACAAGTGTTGTAAAAGTTTCATTTTTAGAGTTGATTCAACTATATCTATTTGTATTGCCTAATATTCTATTTTTTACAATTCCTATTACATTTTTTGCAAGTGGAGTTATAAGCTTGACTAAACTCTCTTTTGATACAGAGTTAATAGTTTTGTTTTCGCTTGGTTTTACTCCTAAAAAAATTATTAAAATACTCTACTCTTTAGCTTTTTTAATTAGTTTTATTTTGCTTATAACTTCACTTGGATTAATCCCTCTTACAAAACAGTTAAATAAAAATTTTATTCAAAGTAAAAAGGCTACGGCTAGTTTAAATATTAAAGCAACCGAATTTGGTCAAAAGTTTGGAGATTGGTTGATTTTTATTGAAAAAAATATTGATGATAAATTCTCAAATGTAGTTCTTTACTCAAATAAAGGTTCACTTATGGAAGAGAGTGAAGCGAATAAAGAGAATTTTATTTTGTCAAAAAGTGCAAAGATAAATAACATTGATGGAAAATTCAGTTTTTCGCTACTTGATGGAGTTGGATTTTTTATTGAAGAGAATGAAAATATAAATCAAATAAACTTTGAAGAGATGAAAATTAATGACACAAGTGAATTTGAAACAATAGAGTATTTAGATATTCCAGAATATTGGCTAGAGTCGTTACATAATAAAAAAAGGGCTAAATATCTCTCACTTTATATTTTGATTTCTATATTCCCAATATTATCAATTTATCTGATTTTAGCTTTTGGAGTTTTAAATCCTAGATATGATAAAAATCATTCCTATTTTTATGTAATGATTTCAACTGTAATTTATTATGTTTTAATTTATAATGGAGCAAGTAAAATTCCATTTTTCTCAATTTTATTAATTCCACTAATTTGGATAATTGGTTCATACTTTATATATAAAAAGAGGGTTAGGAGGTTTTAAATAATTAAAACTCTTTTAAAGCTTTTGACATATATTTTACAATTTTTTTCTCTTTAAATTTTTGTTTTGTAAAATAATCAAATGCGATAACTCCTTGAAGTAATAACATATCTAATCCATTTTTTACTATTAAATTATGCTCTTTAGCTAACTTTAAAAAAGCAGTTTCTTTATAAATTACATCATAAGCATATTTTGCATTTTTTAAAACTTCATCTAATATATCTTTTGGAGCTGGTAAAGAGTCATCATCAAGTCCTGCACTTGTAGTATTTACAATTAAATCAAATTTTTGAGTTTTAAATTCATTCCAAGAGTAAGCATTTATACCACTATCTTTAAAATAATCTAATCTATTTTTTGAGCGATTTAATAAAGTTACGCTAAATTTTTCCTCTTTTAAAATAGTAGCTATCGCTTTTGCTGTTCCACCTGCACCTAAAATTAAAACACTCTTAACTTTTTTAAATTCACTAATTGATTTTAAAAAGCCACCTGCATCAGTGTTATATCCAATTAATTTACCATCTTCTAAAACTAAAGTGTTAATAGCTTTTATTTTTTTTGCAACTCCTCTAACTTCGTCAGCTAATCTATAAGCATCTTCTTTAAAAGGAACTGTAATATTTGCACCACTAAGTTTTAATTTTAAAAATTCATCTTTTAATTTTTCACCATCTTCTAATAAAATTCTCGTATAACATCCATTATATTTTAAATTTTTTAATGCGTAATTATGCATTAGAGGAGATTTTGAGTGTTTTACTGGATTTCCAAAAATTGCAAATAGTTTCATTATATTTATAACCTTCTTTTAATTTTTATATTTTTTAAAATAGTTCTATTCCTATATTATCATCATTTTCACTACCATTAGATTCTTCTTGTTTTGATGTTAATAAAACTTCAAGTTGAGCACAACTACTAAAAAGTGACGCATCTAAATAGTGAATATCGCTCGTTTCACTCGTTTCAAATATAACTTTTTTCCAATTAATTAAATCTTCTATCATAGCATTTAAAAAGAGCATTATTTTTTTATCTCTCTTCTCATCTTCATTGAATTTCGCTTTTTCTAATATATTCACTAAAGAATTTATAGCAAATGCTAACTCTTTAAATTCACTAAATCCTCCTAAAAGTTTTGCATATTTGAAAATAAAAACTACCAAAGACGCTACTAAATTTTCATTAAAGCCCTCGTTTAAATAGATAGTCTCGTGTAAATCTTTCTCTAATTCACTTATTTCAATTAAAAAATCTTCATCAACTTCTGCATTTTTTAAAAACTCTTCAGCACTAATTTTATGCTCATCTTTAACATGCATATTATCAATTTTTTTTAAATCAACAGACTTTAAATCTAAATTTTCTATATTATTATGCTCATTATCATTTTTTTGAGTATCTAATTTTACAACTTTATTTATAGTCTCAAGTGATAGTTGTAAATCATAATTTGCGTGACCATAACTAAGATATGAGTAAATTTTTAAAATTTTATTTTTCCATCTACAAATATCTTTTTTGCTACATTTTGGACTAAGCCAAGCTAAGAGTAAATTTGACCAATCAAAAAAATATGGAATAAAATGAGCAATTCTTAATTTGATATGATGATGGGCTGAAACTATTTTATTTAATTCATTTTCAATAGATTTAAAATCTTGTGTTAAAAATTTTAATGCAAAAGATGTCTGTTTAATTTTTAATTTAAATAACATATCTTTATCTTCTATAAAATTTGAAACTTTATTATCTTTTCCAACTTTGCTATAAAATGGCTCAACCACATTTTCTATAACTGAAGTAAAAGCACTATTTGATAAGTTATTTATTTTTATATCACCTTCACAAGTCTGTATATTTTCTAAAAAATTTTCTAAAGACATTTATCAACCTTTAAATTAAAGCTTTATTATTTTAATATAAGAAAATTATATTATTATTTTAGTTAGTGAAAAGTTAAGAGGGGGCTTTTATGAATTATAAAGAGAGTGTTGAGTTATTAAAAAAATATTCATATCAATATTATGTATTGGATGAACCCTTAGTGAGTGATTTTGAGTATGATGAGTTATATCATAAAGTAAAAGAGTATGAAGATAAAAATCCAAATAAGGTAGATTTAACATCTCCAACTCAAAGAGTAGGGGATGTTATACTTGATAAGTTTTCCAAAGCAAAACATTTAAGTAAAATGTGGAGTTTAGAAGATGTTTTTGATAATAGTGAATTGAAAGAGTGGATTAAAAGGGTTAAAGGTGAATATCTAAATTTTTACTGTGAGCCTAAATTTGATGGGGCAAGTCTCAATTTAATTTATGAAAATGGAGCTTTAAAAGAAGCTATCACTAGAGGTGATGGTGAGATTGGTGAAAATGTAACACTTAATGCAAAGACTATCAACTCTATTCCATTAGAAATTGAATATAAAGGATTAATAGAGATTAGAGGAGAGGTTGTAATCTCAAAAAATGATTTTATAAAAATAAATGAGGAGAGAGCTAAAAATAGTGAGGCTTTATTTGCAAATCCTAGAAATTCTAGTTCAGGAAGCTTAAGACAACTTGACCCTAAAGTTACAGCAAAGCGAAAATTAACATTTTACCCTTGGGGAGTTGGAAAAAATGATTTAAATTATTTTTTAAGTTCTGAAATGATGGAGTATATATATTCACTTGGATTTAGAGAACTTCCTAAAAGAAAAGTTTGTAATATAGATGAGATAGAAAATTTTTATAAAGAGTTAATAGATGAGCGAGAAAATATATCAATGATGCTTGATGGAATGGTAATTAAAATTGATGCTACAACTACTCAAAACTCTTTAGGCTTTACCCAAAAAGCTCCTAAATGGGCTGTTGCTTATAAATTTCCAGCAGTTGAAAAAGTTACAAAGATAAAAGATATTTTACTTCAAGTTGGTAGAAGTGGAGTTATAACTCCAGTTGCATTGCTTGAACCAATTGAAATTGAGGGTGTTATGGTTGAGAGGGCATCACTTCATAACTTTGAAGATATAGAGCGAAAAGATATAAAAATAAATGATAGTGTAATTATTATTAGAAGTGGAGATGTTATTCCAAAAGTGATAAAGCCACTTATTCACTTAAGAGAGAATGTCATTAATATTAAAAGACCTTTATTATGTCCAACTTGTAATTCAAAACTTTTAGATGAGGGAACTTTAATAAAGTGTCAAAATATTTCGTGTTCTGATAGGGCTATAAATAGTATTATATATTTTGCAAGTAAAAAGTGTCTAAATATTGTAGGACTTGGTAAGAAAATGGTAGAGATACTTTATAATGAAAAAATAATAAGTGATGTGAGAGATTTATTCAATTTAGATAGAGATAAACTTTTAATTTTAGATGGTTTTAAAGAGAGAAGAGTTGAAAATTTAATAAATGCAGTTGAAAATGCAAAGAATCCATTATGTTTTAAATTTATAAACTCTTTTGGAATCGAGCATATTGGAGAAGTTGCAAGTAAGATTCTTTGTAGTAAATTTGGATTAAATTTTTTAAATATTACAAAAGATGCTATTTTAAATTTAGATGGGTTTGGCGAAGAGATGGCTCTCTCTTTGCTTGAATTTAATGAAGTCAATAGAGAAAAGATAAAAGAGTTAATAGAAATTATAAAACCAATAGAAGATAAAATTGTAATTAAAGAGTCTGTTTTTAATAGTAAAATAGTTGTAATTACTGGGAGTTTAACAAAACCTAGAGATAAGATAAAATTAATTTTAGAGGGATTTGGTGCTAAAATTACAAACTCAATCTCTAAAAAAACTGATTTTTTAATTTATGGTGAAAATGCTGGAAGTAAATTTGATAAAGCTAAAAATTTAGGAATTGAATTAATTTCTGAAGATAAATTTTGGGAGATGATTACTGTATGAAATTTTTTATTTCAATAATATTTTTTGCTATTTCACTATTTGCAAATAACTGTTTAGTGTGTCACGAGGGAATCGAAGATATTAGAGATATAAACTCTAATATGTCAAAAGAGATTAGCAAATTAGCTACAAAAGCTGGTTTTAGTGATAATAGTTGTATTGTTTGTCACGGAGGTAATCCAACGGCTATAACTAAAGAGTTAGCACATAACGGAACGATAGAGTATTTTAAAAATAACAGAGGTGCAAAAGAGTTTTATCCAAATCCTGCATCTCCTTGGGTAAATGAGAATAGTTGTGGAATTTGTCATTCTCAACACACAAAAACTCAATATTCATCTTTAATGTTTAGTGAAGCTGGAAAAATTCAAGGAACACTTTGGAGTTTTGGAAGTGAATTAAAGTATGAGCATAAATATGCAAATTTTGATATAAATATATCTCATAAAAAATATGGAACTAAAATATATCAAAACTATATGAGTTCTTTAAAATCAAAAGAGCCGAATGTATATCCGCTTTCACAACAAAAATTACCACCTGCACCAACAGCTGATGAGGTAGAAAAAAATCCAAAATTAGCAGTTTATACTTATCTAAGACAAGAGTGTTTAAGATGTCATACAGGTGTAAAAGGAAGCCAAAGAGAACATTATGGTGAATTTAGGGGAATTGGTTGTAGTGCTTGTCATATTCCATACTCAAATAGTGGATTATATGAAGGTGGCGACAAATCAATATCTAAGAGTGAAAAAGGTCACCCATTAGTTCATACCATTCAATCTACAAGAGAAGCAAAAGTTAAAGTAAATAATAAAAGTTACTCTGGAATATTAGTTGAGACTTGCACAACTTGTCATAATAGAGGTAAAAGAATAGGAGTTTCGTATCAAGGTTTAATGGAGTCCTCTTATCAGTCACCTTTTTTAGAAGATGGCTCAAATCAACCAAAACTTCACGGAAAAAATTATATTCACTTAAAATCTGATATTCATCTCAAAAAAGGAATGTTGTGTCAAGATTGCCACACTTCACTTGATATGCACGGTGATGGAAATATCAGAAGTGCTACTCTTGGGGCTGTTGAAATTGAGTGTCAAGATTGCCACGGAACTACAAAAAAATATCCTTGGGAGTTACCATTAGGATATTCTGATGAGTTTGACACAAAACCCAAAAATGGTACTCCTAGAGGTTTAACAAATACTTTAGCTGATTTTTTAAAACAAGGTATAGTTTATCCTAAAGAAGATGGCTATCTATTAAGTGCTAGAGGAAATCCACTAACAAATGTAGTAAAAAAAGATGATAATAGTGTTATAGTTCATTTAGCAAGTGGAAAAGACATAAATTTAAAGCCTTTAAAAAAGTTAAAAGAGGATGATAAGCTATCAAATAAAGCATTAACTGCAATGGATAATATAGAGGCTCATAACGATAGATTAGAGTGTTACACTTGTCACGCCTCTTGGGCTCCTCAATGTTATGGTTGTCATGTAAAAATCGATTACTCAAATAATAACAGAGAGATTGATTGGTTAAAGTGTGCTAGTGATGTTGATAAAAATGGACAAACAGCAGATATGAGAGGAAATTTAAGAGATTATTTAATTGATGGAAAAGTAACAGAGAGTAGAAGTTATTTAAGATGGGAAGACCCACCGCTTTCACAAAATGGTGAAGGGAGATTTTCTCCAACAATTCCAGGGTGTCAAACAACAATTACAGTTATTGGAAAAGATGGAAACACTCTACTTGAGAATCATATATTTAAAATAAAAGATGTTGAAAATTCAAAAGAGCAATTAGCAATTGATATGAGTCCTATCCAGCCTCATACAATTCAAAAAGAGGCAAGAAAATGTGAGAGTTGTCATACAAATAGTAAGTCTATGGGGCTTGGAATTAATTTAATGGAAGAGCCAAATCAAAAAGTAATAATGGATTTAAAAGATTCAAATGGAGTTATATTATCAAAAAATGCTAAAACTTATTTTAATTCAATTGATAATTTAGAGATGGATTGGTCAAAGTTTGTAGATAAAAATGGAACTCAATTACAGACAGTTGGACATCACTTTAAACTTTCTCGTGCTTTAAATAAAGAGGAATTAGATAAGTTAAATCGTGAGGGAATTTGTATCTCTTGTCATAATAGTATTCCAAATGGAAATTTAGCAATTAATTTAATGAATCACTTAAAAGAGATTGCTGATATTAAAATTGATAATAATATACATAAAGAGATAGTAAACAAATCAATTTTAATGACTGCTTGGGTTCAAATTCTTATTGTTTTGGTCACTCTACTTTTTATTATATTTATAATCTATAAAATGAGAAGAAAGCTATATTAAATAATCTTCTCTTCTCCATAATTATACTATTTAAAAACTACTTAAAGTAATTTTCTGTACAATTTGAGGTGAATTTCAATTAAAAAAAGGTAAAGGTATAAGTAAATGAAAAAAATTGTTACAACACTTGTATTAACTAGTATGTTACTTTCAGCTGGAAGTGCAACTTACTCTAAAGGTTATACGAAGCAAGATAGAATTGAAGATATGCACTCAATGGCACAAGCTATGATTGATATTCAAACAGGATTTCTTTTTAATAATTTTGTAATGGTACAAGAGGGTGTTCATAATTTATCAACAGCAGTTGAAAATGTTAAGCCTCCACTAGAAGAGGTAGAAGAGGAAAATCCAATGACTCGTTATATGAACAATAAAGTTAAACTTACAAATCAAATGGTTAAAAAAATCAATAAGAAAGCTTTAACAATTTTAGAAAGATTTAAAGATAATGATGCAACTCAAGCAGTTCAAGCATATACAAAAATTTTAAAAGTCTGTATAGAGTGTCACATTCAAATTAGACATTGGTAATAGAAGTTACAAAGTAAAAGATTATTAGAAAAATAAGAGATAAAGTTATCTCTTATTTATTTGCTTTAAATGCACCTATTGCAAATTTTCCACCAACTGTTCCCATTTGGAAACCACCTCCAACTCTATTAGCTTGTTCACCATAAAAGTTTCCATTTCCTTCTACAAAATCAACAGCTTCACCAGTGTTTACAACTCCACCACTAAATTGACCAAAGCTAAATCCATTAGTTCCTACTATTCCATCGTGAATATCTACACTCCAACTATCAGACCCTGCATCAAATCCAATTTGACCATCAAGTGAGGCTTTTGCAAAATCCATATTTAAAGCTATATTTCCATTTTGCATCATATCTGTATTTGTCCCATCTATTGGATAGTGTACAGTTCCAAATACATCTCCATTATAACTAGCCATTGCACCTTTTTGGACATATTCATTTATTACACTTTCACTTGTAATCGTCTCTTTAGAAGAAATCCAAGCACCCATAGCCATATTACTTAAAATATCACCTACTTTTAAATCATCTTTTGCCCAAAGTCCATAACTAAAATACTCATCATTTCCAAGCTCTTGTTTTGTAAGTGTAACTTCATTAGTTCTATTAGCTACAAATGCTCCATAAGCTATCTCATCATACTCATCTCTATATTCACTATCATCATTCATTAAACCTTGAAAATATGCACTAATTTGCTCTGCATCATCTCCAAAAAATCTATTAAAAAATGTATCTCCACCTAAGAAATTACCTTTACCCCAGAAACCATTATTATCTACCCAAAAACTTGTAGGGTTTACAGTATAACTTCCAATTGAAGCCATATCTATATTCCAATTTTGAGTTGTTCCATTAGGTCTTTTTGCATTAAAGTTTATATTTCCATATAAAAATCTATTTCCAAAATCAACTGTAAATTTTACACTATTATTTTTTGTATCTACAATTTGGTGTCCATTTGAATAGACAACTGTACCTAAATATTTACCCTCATAAGTTGCTACTTTTTTGCTTTCAGCTTGACCGTCCCAACTATCAAAAACACTCATTGTGTTTGAGTTAAAACCCATTTTAGAAGCTATACGTTCAGGAGTAGTTGCACTAATTTGCTCTTGTCTCCAAATTTCAATATTATTATACTCATCTTTTACTAAAGCATTTGAAAGTTCACTCGCATCTAATTCTACTAATTCATTAAAGTTTAGTTTTTCACCATTAGAATAAAAACCCCATCTAATATCTGTATTACCTGCATTAAAACTATTAGTTACATCAACCCCATTTTCTATACCAAGTAGAGTATCGTATTGTAAATTTAGTGAAGATTCAAGTTCATCTAACGCAGCTACTTTTAAATCACTATCTTTGATTTGACTAATTTCAGATAAAACTTCATCTAACTGCTCTTGAGAAATTTTCATATCTTTACCAAGTTTTACACTCTGTATTTTTTTAGAAAGTTCCGCACTAACTTTAAATCCACCCTCTAGTCCTTTTAAGTCTCCTGATTTAAATTTTCTAGGAGTAGCTGGAACAAGACCTGATTTAAATGAAGTAATTTCACCTGCTAATACATCAATTAACTCTCCTTGTGCCTCAACTGTAATTGCCCCTTTTGTACAAGCAATTTTTTCACTATTTTCACCGATTAAACCCATAAAATGAGTTCCTCTAATTCCGCAAGTGGCTGTTTTAGTTTTAAGCTTAAAGTTATTTCTTGCAACTTTTCCAATTTTTCCAGTTATTGCTTTGAAAAAACCTCTCTTAACTTTAAATTTTGCTTTAGAGTTTTTAGTTCCATCAAACTTATACTCCTCAACTTTGAAACTTGTCTCTTTACCTATTCTAATGACTGTTTCATCATTAAACATAATTTGAGCTTTTGAGCGTTTAGCAGTCTCAATAACATCTTTTTCTTCTAATTTAAAACCTGTTTTTGCGACTATCTTTTTAGAATCTCTTAAGATTTTAACATCACCTTTAACGGCTAACATTTCACCGACATTTGCAAAAAGCACTACGCTTGAAGCAATAACAAATAAAACTAACTTTTTCATTTTTTCCTCCTTTTAAAAGTTAATGTTTAAGTTAAATGTATATATTCCCTTATCATAAGCAATTGGAATATAATTTGAGTTGTTATCAATACTATTATAGCCTAATGATATTGAAGCACTCTTATTTAATTTTTTTGATAAATTTACTAAGTAGCTCTTATAGTTATCAACTCTTTTTCCAGTCTCTTCATCTACAATATCACTATATTGCGATTTTCTAAAGTTATATTGTAAATTCAAATTAAATAAATTAGAAATATTTTTAAAATAACCTATTTTAAAGTTATGTAAATCTTTATTTATAAAGTTATCCTCGCTACTCCTTCTCTTATTTTCATCTAAAAAGCTATAACTAAAATCAAAATAGTGAGAATTTATATTTTTAGTAAATCCAACACCTAACTCTTTAACATCTGTTTCTCTTCCTTTATCAGCCTCTTTTTTATACATTTTTCTCTGATATTTAAAAAAACTATTAAAAGAGAGAGTTTTTGAAATTTGTTTAGAAAATTTAGGCTTTAATGCAATAGAATCAAGAAGTGAATTTCCACCATATCTAACTTTATCATAAATAATAGGTACTACTATTTTATAATCATTTTTTAAGTATCCAACTCCTGTGCTAAGGCTTGTATAAAATACATCATAATCACTCTCATCTATATAATTTTGATTATAAACATTAAGTGAATTATCTAAATGTAATCCTCCTATCTCTCCAAAATCATAAATATGATTTATTCCAACGATTTCTTGTACAAATGATGCACTTTTTTTATCATCAACATTAAATTCTTCATCTTGTAAATACTCTATTAAAATCTCTTTTCCTGGGTTCATATTTATATTATCATCATATCCAACTCCTAAATTAACAGAGTAATTTAAAAAAGTTCTTTTCTCTTTTTTTTCAATAGAAGTTAAAATCTTTTTAACGTTCTCTTTTACAGCTTTTGGAGGATTTGCTTCTAATATTTCATAAAATTCAGCTTTAGCGTCATCAAACATTTTAAGCATTAAATAGACTCTTCCAACTTCAAGTTTACTTCTAAGATGATTTTCATCAAAGACTAAGACTCTTTCATAAGCAATTAAAGCTTTTTCATAAAGTCCTAACTCAAATGCACTTCTTCCTAAATAATAGCTAACCTGTGGATTTGACATATCCTCTTTAAAAGCTTTTTTTAAACTCTCATAAGATTCTTTGTAGTTTTTATTATTAAAAAGAGAAACTCCCTCTTTTAACAAAAAATTGTCTTTTGCACTAAGCAGTGATGTTGTTAATAATAG
>JADGEE010000006.1 GCA_016744535.1 Campylobacteraceae bacterium | reverse complement strand
CAGTTCTTCTTTATAAAAATCTTTAAAAATATTTTTTATATTTTTTATCTCTCTACCACTATTTGTAATATTTAACTCTAATAATGAATTTTTAATATTTAAATCTATTAAAATAGTTGAATTAGCAAAGCCGTATTTAACTGCATTGGAAATTGTATTATCTATAACTCTTTGTAGCTTATTCTTATCAATAAAAATTATATAAACACTATTACTAGGATAAGTAAATTTAAAATTCATATTTTTAGCTTTTGCTACAACATTAAAATATTTGATTCTACTATTTATATACTTATTTAATTCAATATAAATTTTTTCACTTTGAGTATCTTTTTTTTCTAAAATATAGTATATATCATCATATATGTTTTGAAGTGAGCGAGCTGAAGATTTTATATTATCTAAATATTCTGTATTTCCATACTCAAGGCTTTGGAGTTCAACTCCTGTTTCAATTACACTAAGTGGAGTGTATAATTCATCAAAAGTTTTCTTTATTAATTTAGAAAATGAGTTTAAAATAAATCCATTTACTAAATGAGTTTTAACTCTAATAATAACCTCTTTAGGGTCAAATGGTTTTGTTATATAATCAACTCCACCAACTTCAAATGCTTTTATTTTAGTATCTAAATCATTTACAGCAGTTAAAAATATAATTGGAATCTCTTTATTTTTTTTAGATTTAAAAGAAGTAATACTCTCACATACTTTAAAACCATCAATTTCAGGCATCAAAATATCAAGTAGAATTAAATCAGGTTCAATTTTTTTTGTAATTTCTATCGCTTTTAAGCCATCTTTTGCAATAAAAATTTCATAATCATAAGGCTCTAATATCTTTTGGAGTAATCCCAAATTCTGTATCATATCATCTACAATTAAAATTTTTGGTCTATTTTCAGGAATCACGCATTAGCCTTTCATATTTATAAAGAGAAGTTTTTTACTTACTTAATTTTTACATTCCTTTACTTAATAAACATATAGTAGATAATATTACTATTTTAAATTCAACTAAAACAATAATAACACTCCTAGCATTTATTTCTGCAATATTTCTGCATTTATTTTAAATATAATACCTACAGATACAAAGTTGAAACTTTTAAAATTCAAAAAGGAGAAAAGGATGGGGGCTGTAGCAGTTATATCAAAAAAAAGTCAAGATAGTTTTTTAGAGAATATTGAAGTAGGTTTAGAGGGTGAGGGATTTGATGTCGTTGGTTTTTTATCTACAAAATATGTTGAAAAACTTTTACAAGAAGAGGAAGTTGATATGTTAGTTGTAGATAGAGATTTAATTGATGGGGATGGTCTTGACTTTATTCATTCATTGCGAAAAAAGGGCTATCAAAATCCGGCTATTTTATTAAGTAAAAGTTCAAAAAAAGAGGATATTATAGATGGATTCTTAAAAGGGGTGGATGATTATATATATAAACCTTTTAATATGCTTGAATTTATATGTAGAATTAAAGCAATATTAAAAAGAACTAAAACTCAAAATTTAGATAATGTTGTTTATAAAGATATATTAATTAAACAAAAAAGTAGAAGAGTTTTTGTTAATAAAGAGGAAATTATACTTAGTAAATTAGAGTTTACACTTCTATTAGAGTTAATTAAGAATAAACACATAGTTTTAAGTAGAGATTATTTAATTGAATATTTGTGGGGAAATTCACTTTCAAATAAAAAATCAGTAGATACACTTATTCATAGATTAAAAAGTAAACTGAAAATAGAAAATACTAAAGACTACATAAAATCAGTAAGAGGGATTGGATATATACTCCAATAGCCTTTATTTAAGCTTAAGCTCTAACTGCAAACCAGTTTTGTTGTCTTGCTAAAATTTGTAACTCTTTTATATGATTTAAGACTTTTGGTTCTGAAAATTTAAAATCAACATTTTTAATCTCTTTATCATCTTTTTGCCAAACAAATCTATATCCCTTCTCTCCCCCTATTTTATATGATTTAACCATTTGAAAACACAAACTCCATCCATTGCTTAAATTCTTTTTAACTTCTTTTAATACTTTCATTTTATTCTCCTTATTTCACAGATAATCTAATTATATTTAACTTAAATGCAGAAAAAATGCAAAAATATAGTTTTATTATTTTATAATGGGTTGTAAAATATAATAAAATTACTTTATAATATGAATAATTTTAAAATTTAAGTGTCTGGAGTAAATAAAATGATAGAAAAAAAAGTTGAAAGAATAGCAGATATTTCACTAAAAACAGCAATTAAAAGTGAAATAACAACTACTCCAAAAATTTACACAAAAATTTTTGAAGAAGTTTGTAAGACTGAGGGAGTCGATATTGAAGAGGCTTGTAATAATGCATTAACTCAAAAAATAATAGATAAATCAATTATAAAGTTAGACTCTTTTATAAAAGATGTAAGAGATGGAATAATTCAATTTCAAGATTCTACTAAAAAAGCAGAAAAAGCTATTATAAACCAAGATTTAAGTGCTTTAAAAAGTTCTCAAGAAGAAGTCAAGAAGCTTCAAGAGAAATTAAAAAAATTAGAACAAGAGTTATATACAGATTCTCTAACAGGTGTTTATAATAGAAAGTGGTTAGATGAGAAAGTTTTAAATAACAGTAAATTTATAGATAGTGGTTTTATGGCAATTGTTGATTTAGATAAATTTAAAGATATAAATGATAATTTTGGACACGCAGTAGGTGATAAAGTATTACAAATTATAGCAAGTAAATTGTTATATTTAGGCAAATTAGAAATTATTAGATATGGTGGAGATGAATTTATAGTTTTATTAAAAAGTGAAATTTTAACGAAATATATAGAAAAAATTTTAACAGATAAATTAGTTAAACTTTTAGGGGAGCTAAAAGGTAAAGCTTTTTCCCATCAACATAAAAACTTTCACGCACTATTCTCTTTTGGGGTATCAAAATTTGAAAAAGGTGATAAATTTGAGTATATTTTAGAGAGAGTTGATGAGGCTATGTATAAGAATAAAAAAGAAGAAAAATGAAATTAGCCACAAAAAAAGAGACTGAAGAGATAAAAAATAGATTTTTAAAAAATTATTCTCAAAAAAAGAGTGAATTAAACTATAATAACCTCTATGAGCTAATAATTTCTGTAATGTTATCTGCTCAATGTACTGACAAGAGAGTAAATATTTTAACTCCATCTCTTTTTGAAAAATATCCAGATATTTTATCATTAGCTGATGCTAATTTAGATGAGATTAAAGAGTTTATTAAGAGCTGTTCATATTTTAATAATAAAGCTTCT
Organism: Campylobacteraceae bacterium; assembly: GCA_016744535.1. Lineage (GTDB taxonomy): Bacteria > Campylobacterota > Campylobacteria > Campylobacterales > BB28 > BB28. The sequence goes on along the minus strand of JADGEE010000006.1, from coordinate 61,220 downwards.
AATATGCTTAAAATGGCTCAAAAAGTTAGAGATGAGTTTGATTGTGAAATTCCATTAACTCAAAAAGAGTTGATGAGTTTAAATGGAGTTGGACAGAAAACTGCAAATGTTGTATTAATTGAGTATAAAAATGCGAACTTAATGGCAGTTGATACTCACGTTTATAGAACGGCTCATAGATTAGGTTTAAGTGATGCTATAAATGTAAATAATACAGAAAAAGATTTAGTAAAAAAATTTAAAACAGATTTAAACGAACTTCATCAAGCTATGGTACTTTTTGGTAGATATATTTGTAAAGCAAAAAAACCTAATTGTGATGAGTGTTTTTTAGTAGATTTATGTAAAACAAAGGCACAATTTAAAGCTTAAGCTATTTTTGACGATTTAGAGTTATTAGATAAATAAGCTAGGAGAGATATTTGACTCTAAATGAGATACGAAGCCAAAAAGAGAAACTTTTAACATTTAAAAATATAAAACCAAAAAGAGATATGTTTAAACTACTCCCTAAATTTGAAAATTTAAAAATAGAATTTAATGATACTATTTTAATTGATGGTGAAGTTAGTGATAGTGATAAAAAAATAGTTAATGATGTAGCATTAGCTCTAAGACCTTGGAGAAAAGGTCCATTTCAAATTTTTGAGACTTTTATAGATACAGAGTGGAAAAGTTTTATAAAATATAATCTTTTAAAACCATATTTTAATTTAAAAGATAAAAAAGTAGCCGATATTGGTTGTAATAATGGATATTATCTATTTAGAATGCTAGAGGATAAACCTAAAAAGTTAGTTGGTTTTGACCCATCAGCTATCTATAAATCTCAATTTGATTTTTTAAATTATTTTATTAAAAGTAATATAATTTTTGAAATGCTAGGAGTTGAGCATTTAAATATATATAAAGAGAAATTTGATGTTATTTTCTGCTTAGGGGTTTTGTATCATAGAAGTGATCCAGTGTCTACTTTAAAATCTTTAGCTCAAGGCTTAGAGAAAAATGGTGAACTATTTTTAGATACATTTATAATTGATGGTGAAGAGGAAGTCTGTTTAACACCTAAAAGTACTTATTCTAAAATTCCAAATATCTATTTTATTCCAACAATATCGGCACTTAAAAATTGGCTAAATAGAGCGAAATTTAGTGATATTGAAGTATTAAAAGTTAAAAAAACTGATTTAAATGAACAGAGAAATACAAGTTGGATTCTAGGGGAGAGTTTAAATGAGTTTTTAGAAGACGGTTTAGAAAAGACTGTTGAAGGTTATCCCGCACCTAAAAGGGTATATATAAAAGCTAGGAGAATATAATGGATGCAAGTATGGTTCAATCTTTAATAAATAGTGAAGATAGTGTTAATAATGCAGAGATAGAGTTAGAAGATGAGATACAAGATAGACTAAGACAAAAAAAAGAAGCTAGTGCTTTAGATAATGGAATTATTGAAGATGAGGAAGAGGAAGAGTTAAGAACATATAAAAAAGCTCACTCTTTATATAGTGGTGAAATTGTAGAGTTAAAAGATGATTATTCTAAAGTTATATTTAGTCCAACTGAAGAGATGTCAGTTGATGATTATGATTTAGTAAATCAAGGATTTGTTTTTTCAGCAGCACATTTAGCTGCAATTTCAGCAGTTAATAACCCTAAAGCTATAATTACAAATTGTACAGCAAAATTTTTAGCTCCGTTAGAGATTGGAACAATAATAGAGTTTGAAGCTTTTGCAAAAAGAGGAGATATGAAAAAGAGTGAAGTTAAAGTTATCGGTAAACTCTTAGGAGTTAAAATTTTTGAAGCAGACTTTCACGCTGTAAAACTCGATAAACATCCACTCAAAATTAAATTAGTTCAAGAGACAAGAGCAAACCGTTAAAAGTTTTAAACTATATAAAATCAAAGAAAAAAAACTTTGATTTTATATGCTTAAACTATTTCGAATAACTCTCTTTACAATAAAGTGCTATTCCTGAAACTTCGTCATTAAGTCCATAATCACTTAAATACCTATTTTTATTTTCTCCAATAAATAAAACAGCGTTATTGCTTGTATTATCTAAAGTATGTTTTGAGAATAGTACCCAGCAACCATACATTTGAACTCTCGATATTTTATTATTAAAACCTATAAAAAATGTACCGTCATTATTGCTCAAATCAAATTCATAATAAGTATCATAACCATCAGCTTTTACATTTGTAATCTCTTGAGCATTTGATGCTACACCTTGTCTATTAGTTTGAGTATCTGCTATCATTACAGCATTTGTACTAAATGTAAGATTTTCATCATTTGGTCCAAAGAAAGCATTTTTACCTGTAGCTGTATTGCTATCTTTATAAACCATTACACCATTTGGTTTCATTTCAGCTTTGTTTCCATACTCTATAATATAATCAAAGGTATTCGTACAATCTTGATCACTCCAATGACCATAATTGCTCTTGGTTCCATGAATAATTGCACAACTTTTTTTATTTGTATATCTATCTGGTTTACTATCTCTCCAATTTGAGTATCTAAATTCAGTACCATCAATCCAGTTCCAATCAGTATATTTACTATTAGCAGTATCTTCTTTTGATAATCCTATCCAGTAGTTTGCATTAGAGTCTATGCCTAACTCTTTATTCATAAACTCTCTTTCTTCCTCTGAATTTATAATAACTAGATGTCCACCTTTTATTATTGCTTGACTTTGAGCACCATCCCAATTGAGTGAATCTGTGATTATTTCATAATTGACTGCATTATTTGGGTCAGTTCCAAAGTGCATTACCTCTTTAAAGTCAGTAGCTCCATCATCATCACTATCATCATCTAATGGATCAGTTAAGTATGTATTTACCTCTTCCCCATCGCTTAATCCATCACCATCTGTATCCGGATTTGTTACACTAGTTCCTGTTCCTTCGGCACCTTCAATTGAATCTATTAAACCATCACTATCACTATCATCTGTATTTACATCAACTGGAGTATCTCCTAAGGCATACTCAACTAAGATTTGATTGTATCTTTCGTTACAATCTACTGAGTAATAACCCATACCACCATTTAAAAAGCTACATGTACCAGCATCATCTGCCTCTGTTGTGTTAGCTACCCAAGTCCTAGTGCCAATAGCACTATTAAACTCTCCTCTTATAAAAGTGAATTCAGCTGGTGTATTTGCAACAAAAAGTGCTCCACCTGCACTTTTAGCTATTAATTTAGCTTCTGAATGAGTTACTCCTGTGGCTGGTGAAATTATTTTATAGTTTTCATCACTATTTGGGTCTGTAAAAAATTCATTTATCTCCTGATAATCACTTGCACCATCACCATCTGTATCTTCAAGCACTTCTGATGTTAAGTATTTATACTTCTCCTCAACATTAGTAAGTCCATCATTATCTGTATCTAAATATGGGTCTTCATACTCAAATCCATCTCCTCGTAAGTTTCCATACTCAATTATGAAGCTGTTTTCTGTAGAACATTGCTCATCAAACCACTGTCTATCTGTTTCTGGTCGCATTCCTATACAATTTTCTCTCTCGCTTGAAGAAGCTGAACTATTATCTGGTTGTCCACTATTCCAGTTTGAGTAGGTGAATTCACTTCCATCAACCCAAGCCCAACCAAAATCAAGGTTATCCTCATCAAAATCACTTCTATATCCACCAATCCAAGACCTTTCAGTAATATTTAATAATTCATTAACTTTATTAAACTCATCTTCTGAATTTATAACTAAAAGTCTTCCACCTTTACTTTTTGCATAAGTGTTAGCATCATCCCAAGTTCTTTTAGGCTCAGATACATATTCATAATTGACAGCTCTGTTTACATTAGTTTTAAATATAGCAATTTCTGTAAAATCATCAATTCCATCACTATCACTATCATTAGTATATTGATTTGAGTTAAATTTCAGTTCAACTCTATCTTCAAGCCCATCACTATCACTATCTTTATAGTTATAAAAAGCTACAGAAGTCCCTATTTTATTAGCATCTATACTCATTTCACTAAAATTCATACAAGGATAAAAATAATCACATAGTTCACTCTTTGCTATATCATCTGAATAAATCATCCAATCATCAAGTGCATTAGGATTTTTCATTCTATCACTACTTATTTGAACTAAAGTCTCAAAAGATTTTGTAGGAATTTCATTCTCTTCACACACTCCATCTAAGCAGACATCAAATTTTGATTGAATAGTAGTCTCTCTACAATCTTTCCATTCACTCTCTTTGCTATCTCTACACCTATTTATTCTCTGATTTGCTGTAGTAAATTTGTAGTTGTATGGATACGCCTCTAGTACCTCTTTAATACTATTAAAATTTAGTGTAAAACTCTTCTTATTCTCATCGTAATCAAGTTTTGAGATAAGATAACTATTCTTAAAACCATTATAAAAATAACTATCAGCTATTGGATTTTCAAAGTAGTCGATTATAACACTTACAGTTTTATTTTGAACAGTTGTATTTATTGGTTTTCCATCAATATTTATTTGATGATAGTTTGGCTCAATCACTATAGAGTTTGGATTTTCAAGCATAGAAAAAGTTTTACCTATCTCAATATAATCATCTTTATGAGTTACACTAAGCTTTTGAGTGGCTAACTCTCCTCCACCCAGAGTGTGATGACTAATAACTCCAAACTCATTTAAATAATCTGTTGGAAAGAGTGTCGTAACTAAAGTTTTATCTCCAAATTCATCTTTAGTATAGAGATTAAAGCTTAATCCCTCTACATCATATTCAAGTTCAGGAGTTAAATTTGTAAGTGTAAAAGTCCCTAACACTTTTCCACCATCATAACTTACAGTTTTACTATACTCATTTGTTTCTGATTTTCCAACAGCATTTGATGCTGCCTCCGTAGAGCTTACATCCCAATTTACCTCTTTTGTTTTTGCTGTTTCTTCTGTCCAACTACGCTCATACTCTCCATGAAGTGTTAAACCACCATCTGTTCCTCCAAACTTATATTCAAACCCTACAGTAACACTATCTGAGTGTGACTTTGTGTTTGTCTTACTGTTACTTCCACCCTCTGAGACACTCTTCTCTACCGATTGACTATACTCATTACTCTCCTCTAAACTAACTGTTTCAGTCTCTTCTTCAGTTGACCAAATTACTATATCAAAGTTTTCTAATGATGAGATAGTAAACTGTGGAATATTTGCGATAGTTGGATTATAAAAACTAGCCCCACTATAAACTTCATCATAGTCACTAACTCCATCTCCATCACTATCACTCATAAAAGGGCTTGTTTTATACTCTAACTCTTTTGAATCGATTAATCCATCAGAATCTAAATCACTATATTGTAAATAAGCACTACAACTAGCATCTGTAAATTTTATCTTTTCACAATATGTAAGTTTATTTAAATCATCTGTTACACTCTCTTCTGTCTCATTTGTAATAGGTACACCAATTTCATTTAGATTATTACCAATATTAGTTTTTGATATTGTTACATTACAATCTTGACTCTTTTTATTAGATATCCAAAAACCTTGATTCTCTTTTGTAACAACAATATCACTCTTATTTAACCAACCTCTTGTTTTATCATAAAAACGTAAATCTGTTACACAAAACTGTTCTAAATCATTTACATAAAAATCAAATAAGCCCCCTTTTAAATTCCAACCACTTTTTAACTCATAAGTAAAAGAATCCTCTTCGTATTTAGTTATATCAACTTCTAAATTTACATTTTTTGTTGATTTTATCCAAACTCCTCCACCTAAAGTTATATCATCTATATTGCTACTCCAAATTCCATTATTGTAACTATACATACTTGATATATAATCATTTTTAGAGATATCAACATTTAAAGTCCCAGCAAAACTCACAAGTTGCCAACCACTATTTAAATTTAGTGAAAACTTATCTTCTGAAATATCATATACATCAACTTTAGAAAAAAACTCATTTGCACCTCCTGAGCTTCCAACGACAAAAACTTTAGTCTCATCTAAAGATGGAATTATCATATTAACATATCTAGGTTGCCTGTCTATAGTTGTAATTTCTGTTATATTTTTCACATCTGATATATCTAAAATATAACTTTTTGTATCTATATCTGTAACATAGAGTTTTGTTTTGTCTCTACTTAAGTCTATTTTTGATATATAATTATTTGAGGATAAATCATATCTTGTAATTTCACTATAGTCACTTTTATCATAAACTATAATGACTGCTTTTCTATATCCCCCTGCAACTATAATATAGTTATCTAAAACTTTTATATCTGTTCCATTAATTTGTGCATCCTCAAAAAGAACCCTCTCAATTTTTAATGGTTCCTTTTGATTTGATATATCAAATACATCAAATCCTGCTTTATGACCAACATAGAGTCTATCATTCTCTTTATCAAGTTCCATAGAGCGACTAGCAGTTGTAAAAGATGTCGTAAATACTCTTTCACCTTCGCTATAAATACCTAATTTTGTGTTGTCTGCAACATATAGATACTCTGAATTTGGAGAAAACTCAAAATCAAAAACATAACTATCAGTATCAAGCTTACTGACATATTTAGGATTTAACTTATCTGTTACATTATATACTAATATATCCTCTGAAGTTGCTAGATATAAAAGTTTTCCATCATCACTTAGTTTTGGTATAATTACGGCATACTCTGAATTAGCACTAAAACTATCTTTAGTATTTGCTAATTCTCTTATATATTCGGGGTTTGTTACATCCAAAATAGAAAAACCACTATATCCATCTCCTAGATAGAGATACTTTCCATCATGACTAATAGTAGCTTTCGCTCCACTTGAATCTCCACTGCTATTAATATCCAATGAGTAGCTTCCAATTAAGGAGGATGCTACAACTTGGGATATTCCAAGAGTGAGTGCTAAAAGGGATTTCTTCATAAATTAGTCCTTTGTTGTTTTATTGAATTGTTGATTTTAATATTAAATTGTGCCACTTCTGTGCGAAAATATTTTATATTTAAAAAATAAATTTTATTGAATATATGGGCTAAATGTGAATTGAAAGTAGAATTTAGAGAAAAAAATTACTTCTTCTCTAAAATTTCAAAAGCAGGTAAAACTTTACCTTCTAAAAGTTCTAAACTAGCACCACCACCAGTTGAGATAAAACTCATATTATCTTTTTCACCAGATTTATCAACAGCGTCAGCAGTATCACCACCACCAACTAAACTATAAGAGTAAGTATCTGATATATAGTGTGCTAATCTAAAAGTTCCTCTTGAGAATTTATCAATTTCATAAATACCCATAGGTCCATTCCAAACTATCGTATCACTAGCACTCACAACTTCTTTAAATAGTCTTAAACTCGCAGGACCTATGTCGGCAGTCATATAATTTGTTGGAATATCTTGAACAGGTGTAATTTTAACGTGTTCTAGTGTTGGATTAGAGATATCATCAGTTGAGACAACATCCACAGGTAGGTAAATATTTACACCTTTATGTTTAGCTTTTTCTAAAACTTTAAGTGCTTCGTATAATAAATCATTCTCTACAAGAGATTGTTGCATATTATGTCCTAGAGCTTTTAAGAAAGTATTACTCATAGCCCCGCCAATAATTATCTTATCTACTACATCTAAAATAGATTCAAGTAGAGTTAATTTTGATGAAACTTTTGCTCCACCAACTATTAAAAGAAGTGGTCTAGTTGGTTTTGTTAAAGCTTTTGCAAATGAATCAATCTCTTTTTTTAGTAAAAGTCCAGCCACTTTAACATCAGCGTATTGGGCTATTCCATAAGTTGAAGCGTGTTTTCTATGAGATGTTCCAAAAGCGTCATTAATATATACATCACAAAGAGTTGCTAACTCACGACCTAATGATTCATCATTTTTAGTCTCACCCTCATAAAATCTTGTATTTTCAAGTATGATTATTTTTGAGTCACTTTGTGAATTTATTAAATCTTTTTGTGCTTGAAAATCATCAATAAATAGAACTTCTCTATTTAATAATCTCTCAACTCTTTTTAATATATGTTTTAGCGAATATTTTTCATCTCTACCCTTTGGACGACCTAAATGACTAACTAAAATAATAGATTTAGCATTACTATCTATACAAAAATTAATAGTAGGAAGTGCTTCTCTTATTCTAACATCATCAGATATATTAAATTCACTATCCATAGGAACATTAAAATCAACTCGAATTAATACTCTTTTATTGGTAACATCAGTATCTTTAACGCTTTTAACTCTCTTCATAATTTCAATGTTTTCTAACATTACATTACCTTTTAGTGTTAATATTTATATTTTATAGCTTGTTTTATTTTTATTTTAAATTGCAGAAAAAAAGAGAAGTCTTTTTTATAAATCTTATAAAAGATCTGATAAGAAAAGACCAGCAGTTGCTGCCCCTACTATAATAGTAGTTATTAAAATACCAAAAATACAAGATTTTTCACGAGTACTCTCTTTTATAGTTTTTAATACTTCTGTTTTTGTAGCAAGTATTGAACTTTCCATTGTAGAGATAATTTTATCTTGATTCTCATTTGCAGTTTTAATTAATTTAGTCTCTAGCTCTTCACTTCTTTGAGATACATTAGCCTTGTTAGCTGATTCCATCTCATCAAGTCTCTTATTAATTTTTGCAAATCTCTCATCAATTGAAGTTTTAATCTCTTCTAATACATTTTCCTCTGATTCATCTTCACCAGTAACTTTTAAGTTATGGATGATTATATTCTTATTTGCTCTATCAAAAAGTTCAACAATAGAAGATAAGTTTTCATTGATATACTCATTCCCCTTATTACTATAATCTTTCATCTCTGTCTTTACCTCTCTTTTTACATCAGTCTTAGCTGTTATATTTGTCTTTGGTGATGTTGTAGTAGTTTTAGAAGTACCACTTTTTATATCTTTTGTTCCGAAAATACTCATTACCTTACTCCTTAATTTATTCCATAATAATATCGCTAATTATAGCAAATAATATAAAAAAATTTATAAAATTAAGCTACTTTTTATACAAAAATTAATATTTAAGCAGAATTTTATTTTTTTCTACTCTTTTTTGCGTGTCCCTCAATAATAAATCTAAGTGCATTTAATTTAATAAATCCCTCTGCATCTTTTTGATTATATACGCTATCTTCTTCAAAAGTTGAAAATTCTTCATTAAATAGTGAATTTGCACTATCTCTTCCAACAACTATTATATTTCCTTTATAGAGTTTCATTTTTACTACTCCATTTACCATCTCTTGAGATTTATCGATTAGGGCTTGAAGCATTTCTCGTTCAGGTGAAAACCAAAAACCGTTATAAATTAGTTTTGCATATCTAGGCATTATTTCATCTTTTAAGTGAGCTGCCTCTTTATCAAGTGTAATTGATTCAATTGCACGATGAGCTTTTAGCATAATAGTTCCACCAGGTGTCTCATAGCATCCACGAGATTTCATTCCTACAAATCTATTTTCAGCAATATCAACTCTTCCAATTCCGTGCTTATTTCCATACTCATTCAGTTTTGCTAAAATAGTAGCAGGGCTTAAAGCTATGCCATTTATTTTTGTAATATCACCTCTCTCAAATGAAACTTCAATATACTCTGCATCATCAGGGGCATTTTCAGGAGAGTTACTCCATTTCCACATATCCTCTTCAGGCTCATTTGCTGGGTCTTCTAAAATTCCACCCTCATAAGATATGTGAAGTAAATTTGCATCCATAGAATATGGTGATTTTTTTCCATCTCTGCTTATTTGAATACCATGAGATTCTGCATATGTTAATAATTTTTCACGAGAGTTTAAATCCCACTCTCTCCACGGAGCTATGATTTTAATATCAGGATTAAGTCCTAAATAACCTAATTCAAACCTAACTTGGTCATTTCCTTTACCAGTTGCTCCGTGACTTACAGCATCTGAATTTGTAATATTTGCTATCTCTATTTGTCTTTTTGAAATTAGAGGTCTTGCAATTGAAGTTCCTAAGAGATACTCACCCTCATAAATTGTATTTGCTCTAAACATTGGATACACATAATCTCTTACAAACTCCTCTTTTAAGTCATCAATAAAAATATGCTCATCTTTAACACCTAATGCTTTTGCTTTCTCTCTTGCTACTTCAACCTCTTCACCTTGTCCAATATCGGCAGTAAATGTAACAACTTCACAATTATAAGTATCTTGTAGCCACTTTAAAATAACACTTGTATCAAGTCCACCAGAATATGCTAAAACTACTCTTTTTATATCCATATTATTTCCTTTAATTTTTTTACAAATTTTATCTAAAATATCATAATAAATTATAAAATTAATTCTATATTTATAAATCTCTTTATAATTACTACATTTTTTTTAATTATTAATTACTTATTAAGTGCATTGATATATTACATAATATTACATAAATTGTATTTTTTTTTTACTAATTTTATTTTATCTATAAAATTAAAGTTTTTATATTTTTTTTATGATATAATTTTTTTAGTTAATAAAATTTGTAAAATTTGATTATTAAGTAATGAGTTTTATATGTATTTTAAAGGAGTCAAAGAGATGGATAAAGAAGGATTAACATTCCTTGATGATGGTGAAGTGTTATATGATGACTTATACCTCTTGTCTGAAACAGATGAGAAAGGTATTATTACTTATGTTAGTAAATCATTTGCAAAAGTTGCAGGTTATACTCAAGAGGAGCTTTTAGGGCAACCTCATAATATTGTAAGACACCCTGAAATGCCAAGAGCTGCATTTAAGAGTCTCTGGAATGATGTTCAAAATAAAGGTTTTTGGACAGGTTATGTAAAAAACGCAATAAAAGGTGGGGGATATTACTGGGTTTATGCAACAGTTTTAAGAAATGTTGATAAAAATGGTAAAATCTCTTATGTCTCAATAAGAGTGAAACCTCAAAGAGATGAGGTTAAAAAAGCTGAAGAACTATATAAAACATTAAAGTAAAAGGTGAGGATATGGCTCTTGTAAGAAGTAGTGGCTCAGGATCAATAAGTAGTGTTCAAGCAAAGGGTATTGTGCAGTCAGGCAATGCTAGACAAGCTAGAACTTTAGCAAAACAGCAACAGATGAGTGAAAATATCTCCTTGATTGCAAATACTCTTTTAGAAAATGCTCAAGAGAGTGTGAGTGCAATTGAAGAGTTAAAAAGTTCAATGGACCAAATTGCTACAGCTGCTGAAGAGAATTCAGGAGCAAGCGAGCAAGCACTTAAAAGTATAAATCTTATTTCTAAAAATATAAATAGAATGTCAAGTACAATTGAGAGTGCAATTGGGAGTACTTTAAATACAGGTGATGCAATTACTGGTTCAGTTGGTATGATCAACTCAACGGTTGAGAGAATGGTTAATTCTGTTCAAATTGCAAAAGATTCATCAGCTAAGAGTGAAGAGCTTAAAGTAAGTTCACAAAATATTGGTGAGGCTGTTGGTTTTATTGCAAAAATTGCAGATCAAACAAATCTATTAGCACTAAATGCAGCAATTGAAGCAAGTCGAGCAAAAGAGCACGGTAAAGGTTTTGCAGTTGTTGCAGATGAGACTAGAAGCTTAGCTGGAAATAGTGAAAAGAATGCTCAATTTATTGCAGATTTAGTTAATCAAATTCAGGGTGGAATTGATGATATTATAACTAGCATTACTTCAACTACTGAAATAATAGAGACAACAGGAGTTGGAGGAAGAGGACTTAGTGAGACACTAGAAGAATTAACAAAAATTGCTTCATATTCTGTTGAAGCTGCTAGAAATGCAAGTGGTTTTACAAATACACTTCAATCATTATCAAATGATATAAATAGAGGAAGTGAGAGTATAACTGAATCTTCTGTTCAAATTGCAAATGCAGTTGAAAAGACTTTAAATTCTATTGAGATGCAAGCGAACTCTTTATCTCAAACTGAAGATGATATAAAAGAGCTTTCTTCTCTTTCTGAAGATTTAAAATATTCAACTGATACTATTAAATCAGCTGAAGAGATAGCTGTTAGTGCTGATGCACTTAGTGGAAGTGTAGAAGAGATACAAAAAAGTATGGAAGAGGTTACAAAATCTCTTAATGATATAGAGAGTTTTAGTACAACTACAAATGAGAATGCAATTAAAAATAAAGAGAAAGTTGAATTAGCAAATGATGTTTCAAAAGATATAGATTCAGTAATCACAATTGTTAGAAAAAACTTCGATATATTAAATGCAAGTTTCTCTAATGTTAAGAATATAATGGTTTCAATTAAAGATAATTTTGAAAACTCTATTACAGAGGGGGCAACAGCAGAAAAAGAGCTTGATTCAATTAAAAAAGAGTCAAAAAATGTAGAAAAGACTGTTAGAAATATTTCTAATAGTATAATACAGCTTAATATGTTGGCAATTAGTGGTAGTATTGAAGCTGCAAGAGCTGGAGAATTTGGTAAAGGGTTTGCAGTTGTAAGTGCTGATATTAGAAGCCTAGCACAAGATAGCGAAACAAATACAGAAAAAATCAATGATATTATTGAACTTATGAATAATGAAATTGAAAATGTAAGTAATGATTGGAAAAATTTACTTGGAGGACAAGCAAAAGAGCAAAATACTATTGATTATTTAATTAATGAAGTTGATAAAATTAGTTCTCAAATTGTAGATATTTTGGATAGATACCAAGGTTTAAAGAGTATGAATGACCAAAATATAGAAGGACTGAACCACTCATTAAGCGGAATTGCCGAAATTCAAAAAGCAATAGAACTATCAGCTACAAATGCTATGGAATCTAGAAAAGCTAGTGAATTAATTATTGAAACAATTGGAAATATGGCAGAGGGTATCGAAGAGTTAGCTGTTATGGCTGATGAGCTTCAACAAGGCTAATAGGCAGATTATGAAAAAATTCGAAAAAGCACTAATTTTTAAAATAGATAATAACAATTACTCTATTGATAGTGATAGTGTAATTCAAATATTAAGAATTCCTGAAATTACCAAAATTCCTTTTACTCCAGAAGCACTAAGGGGGTTATGTTCAATTGAGGGACATATTATTCCTGCATTTGATATAAGAGGATTGGTTTTCAATAATAGTGAAACTCTTGTAGATATGCAAAGCTTTAAAAGTAGAGTACTTACAATAAAATATAAAAATTTACCAGTGGCTTTAATTGTTGAAGAAGTTGTGCAAAACTTAGATATGGATAATCAAAAAGTAGAATATGAGCAGAGTATAGAAAATAGTTCTGTTATTGGAATTATTCAAAGTAATCAAGATATTATTCAAATTTTAAGTATAGATAAATTACTTGAAAATATTACAATGCCTGAGCTTAATAGAAAAGAGAAAAATTCTTCAAATAAAAAATCTATATCTGGTGCTTCAATCAGTGAAAATCAAGATTATGAAAAATATTTACTTTTTGAAATGGATGATGAAAAATTTGCAATAGAGATAGATAGTGTTAGAGAAATCATAGTAAACACAGATAATATTACTACAATTGCAAATAGTAGTGAAGATGTAGTTGGTATGATAACACTTAGAGATGAAGTTTTAGTTGTCATTGATTTAAGAAAAAATTTCAATAAGAGAGTCACTTTTAGTGATAAAAATAGAGTATTAATTATCAGTGATAAAAGTGTTACTATTGGTTTATTAATTGATAAAATTATAGATATAAAAGATATATTTAATAAATCTATTGAAAAATTGCCTGAAAAATTTAGAGATGTTAAAGTTAGTGGAGTTGTAAAAATAGGCGAAGAGTTAATTAGTATACTTAGTAATAAATATATTAAAGAGTTAGTTTCAGAAAAAAATTCATCAATAGATGAAAGTACAGATAATAAAGCTGTAAAGAGTGAAACAGGAAATTTTATTGAAATTGCAATTTTCTCTTTGGGTAATGAAGAGTTTGCAATTGATATTGAAGATATAGATGAAATTATTAGATACGAGGGTATTACTCCTATTCCCAAAGCACCAAAATTTGTAAAGGGTATTATCAATTTAAGAGGAGAAGTTATCCCAATAGTTTCACTTCAAGAGAGATTGAATTTCAAAGATAGTATTAGTGAAGATACAAAAATTTTAGTTTCTAGTGTAAAAGGAATGAGACTTGGCTTTTTAGTTGATGATGTGAATGAAGTGAGTGAAATATCACTTGAATTTGTAACACAAACAGATGAAAGTAATAAAACATTTTCAGATATCATTATATTAAATAGTGGTGAGAGAATGATTTTAAAAATATCAATAGATGAGATATTTAGTAGTGAAAATATAGATGAAATATCTGATGTTATAGGGAGTTAATATATGGCAAAGAGAATCTTAATAGTTGATGATTCAGCACTTGTAAGAAAACAGTTAAGTGAACTATTAACTTCTGCAGGGTATGAAATTGAAACTGCAAAGAATGGACAGGATGCTTGTAACAAAGTTTTTGCTGAAGATTTTAATGCGATAACTATGGATATAAATATGCCTGTAATGGATGGTCTTAGTGCAGTAAAAGAGATTATGGCAAAGAAACCAACACCTATTTTAATGGTGAGTTCTTTAACAACAGAAGATGCTCCAATAACACTTGAGGCATTAGAGTATGGTGCAATTGATTATGTGGCTAAGCCTGGCACATTTAAAGTAGATATTGAAGAATCTGGTCAAGATATAATTAGAAAAATTCGTTCAGCTGCAAGAATTCCAAAAAGTAGATTAGCTAAAAAAAGAGTAGCTAGAAGAGCTATTAAACCAAGAAGTGCTTCTAATAAAAGAGAACAAGTTCCGACTATTAGAGAGTCTGCTGATTCAGTTGTACTAATTGGCTCAAGTACAGGAGGTCCTGGATTAATTGAAGAGATATGTGCTTGGTTGCCCGAGGATTATCCTCACGCTGTCTGTATTGTTCAACATATGCCAGAAAAATTTACAAATGCTTTTGCAGGACGGCTTGATAGATCAACTAAGCTTTTAGTAAAAGAGAGTAGTGATAATGATGAGTTATTAAAAGGTGTTGTATATATTGCAAAGGGTGGAAATCATTTACACTTTAGAAAAAAAGTTTCAGGTAAAATAATTATAAAGCACGGAAATCCAAGAGAGAAGAGATTTTTTACACCTAGTGTTGATGAGATGTATTTAAGTGCAATTGATACATTTGCACCAAATAAAATGTTAGCTGTACTCTTAACTGGAATTGGAGATGATGGAGCTAATGGAATGGTAGATCTTAAAAAGGTTGGAGTCTTTACAGTAGCAGAATCTGAAGAGAGTGCAATAGTTTATGGAATGCCAAAAGAGGCATATCTACGAGGTGGGACTTGTGAAGTGTTAGCTTTTCCTAAAATTTTAAGAAAAATTACGAGTTATAGGTAGGTTCTATTATGGCATTAAAAAAAGCTTCAATTGGGGAGAGTTCTTCATTTATTGAATTTAATACTTTAGATGAGTGTTTAGAGTTTTATAAAAATGAAGATGAACTAGATAAAAAACATTATGCAATAGAAAAAATGGTTGAATTTTCAAATGGAGTTGATGAGTTAGTAAAACTTCTTAGCATTGAATATGAACATAACATAACTTCTTTTATAGGTTCGGTTTTATCAAAAATTGAACCAAGTGACGCACCAATAGAGAATATATTAGAACTTTTAAAGAGTGAAAATGCTTTTGTTAGAAATTTAGCAATTTCGATTCTTAGAGATTATGGTAAAGAGATAAAATATTATATTGTAAAGTATCTTTTAGGTGAAGATAGAGATTTAAGAATCTTTGCAATAAATGTGCTTGGAGATGTTGAGTTTGCAGAGAGTAGAGATATGTTAATTGAACTACTTGAAAATGAAGCAGATTTAAATGTAGCAATGACAGCAGTTGATTACTTAGCAGAAATTGGTGAAATTGAAAATATTGAATTACTTGAGAGTTTAAAAGATAGGTTTAATCACGACCCTTATGTAGAGTTTGGTGTAAATAGTGCTATTAAATCTATAAAAGGTTAAGAGTATGGTTAATTTTTCAAAAGAGAATTTTGCAAAACTTAGTGAATATGTATATAGAAAAAGTGGAATTGCACTTGAACATGATAAACATTTTGAAAAAGTTAATAAAAAATTAGTAAGTAGAGCAAAAGATTTAAATCTTGAAAATTTTAGAAAATATTTTTTTAATTTAAGGTTTGAAGATAAAGATGGAAAAGAGTTTCAAGAGTTAATGAATGCTATTACTGTAAATGAGACATACTTTTTTAGAGAAAATTATCAATTTGAAATTTTAGTAAAGCATCTATTACCTGAAATTCACTCTAAAAAACAAAAAGATGAACCAATTAGAATACTTTCGGCTCCAAGTTCGACTGGGGAAGAACCTTACTCTATTGCAATTCATATTGTAGAGAACAATATTGTTGTAAATGAGAGAGATATTGAAATTGTAGGAATTGATATAGATTCAAATGTTATTGAAAAAGCGAAAAGAGGACTTTTTAGTGATAGGTCAATTCACGCTATTCCAAAGCAAGTTTTCAATAAATATTTCACTCAAAAAATGGGTTATAATGAACTAAATTCAGATTTAAGAGAAGCAATTACACTAAGTCAGTGTAATGTATTTGATAAAGAACAAATTAGAAAGCTTGGAAAATTTGATATTATATTTTCTCGAAATATGTTAATATATTTTGATGATGCAAGTAGAAAAGAGGTGGCTATGACATTTTATGATATGTTAAATAGCAGTGGATATATACTTTTAGGACACGCAGAGTATATGAATAGAATAGTCTCTGTGTTCCATCCAAAAAAGTATAACAATAACTTATTTTACCAAAAATAATTATTTAAATAAGGAAAAAATATGCCAACAGTAATTTTTATAGATGATTCTGAGACTGCACTAACTTCAACAAAAATAGCAACGTCTAGTATGCCAATTGATGTAAAGCAGTATTTGAGTGCAGTAGATGCACTTGAAGCTATTAAATCAAAAGAGGTTATACCAGATTTAATTATAACTGATTTAAATATGCCCATAATGAATGGACTTGAATTTTTAGAATCATTTAGAGATTTACCAGATGGTAAAAAAACTCCAGTTTTAATGCTTACCACTGAAACAAAAGATGATCTTAAAAAACAAGGTAAAGCATTAGGATTAACAGGTTGGATTGTAAAACCATTTAATCCAACTCAACTTCAAGCAGCTATAAATAGAGTATTAAGACTTGGGTAATGAGTAATACAGAAAAAATTTTAACTTCTATGCTTGAAATATTAAAACATATAAAAGATGTAGAGGGTGATGTTGTAGAACTTAGTAGGGAATCTATGATGAATATTAGTAATTTTTTAAGTAAAAGCAATATTGAACTTGATGTAGAAGTCATAGAAGCTTTACAACATCAAGATATAATATCACAACAGTTAAGTGCAACAACAGAAGCGATTGATTCAGTTGAAAAAAATATCAATGTATATCTTCACGCATTAAGAGAGGATACTGGTATTATTAGTAATGGTTTAGATAAGTTACATAATAAATTATCTAAATCATTATATGATGCAAAATCTAAAAAGAGTGCTTTTAGTGGTAAGAGTTTAGATAGCTCTGCACAAGAAGAGATAGAGTTCTTTTAAAGGGATTAATATGAAAAATGTACTTGTAGTAGATGATTCAAAAACTGTTAGAAGTTATCATAAAGAGATATTAAGCAGTGCTGGATATAAGGTTGAAGAGGCAGAGAATGGTATGGAAGCAGTTGAGAAGAGTATCGATGTGGACTTTTCACTCTTTTTAGTAGATGTAAATATGCCTATAATGGATGGTTACTCATTTGTAGAGGAGCTTAGAAAAAGTGATAAAAACAGATTAACACCTGTTATTATGATAAGCACAGAAGCTGAAGATATGGATAAAAATAGAGCTTATGAAGCTGGCTCGAACATTTATTATATAAAACCCGTTAAACCAGATATTCTTATTAGTAGTGCAAAAATATTGACAATATAAAAGGTATGAAATGAATCCACTATTAGAGCAGTTTTTACAAGAGGCGAGGGAAAATTTAAAATTTATAGAACAAAATCTTGAAGAGTTAGGAAATGGTGATGATGAGTTACTAAATTCAATTTTTAGAGCTGCCCATACACTCAAAGGAGGTTCAGGAATTGTTGGATTTGAAGCTGTAAAAAATATAACTCATAAAGCAGAAGATCTTTTAGATTTGCTAAGAGCTAAAAAGTTAGAGTATAAAGAGGGAATGTTAGGTGCTTTATATGATGCTTTTGATGAAGTTTTAAATTTAGTTGAAGCAGCTGAAGAGAGTGGTGATGTAGTCGAAGCAGATGAAGCTATAGAGAGTAAAATTGTAGAGTATCTATGTAAACAGATGGGTCTTGAAAATGATGATACTGAAATTCAGTGGGAATCTCCTATGACAATTCTAACAGACCCCTCAGAGTTAATTAATTTTAAGACTTTAACTCTAAAGAGTTACAACTCTAAATTACCTTTTAATAAAATATCTATTAATCAAGAAAATTTTAATGAAAAAAGAGTTTATTTATTACTATTTGATTTAGATAAAGATTGTATGATGTTTGGGAATGACCCTATTTATGCACTTTCACTTTTAGAAGAAAAGGTTTTATCAATTAGTAATCACTACTCAACTAATAGTGCCAAAAATATTTTAAGTGGCTTTAACGATGAGGACGGCTTAAATCTTTATTTGCATATAAGTGTTATTGTAGAGGCTACTTATGAAGATATAGAAGAGGCACTATATAACTTTTTGGACGATATAGTATTTTTTCCACTTGATATATCATCGTTTTTATCTATTGATATTGGAGAAGTTGAAAATATAGATTTTATAAAAGATTTAGTAAAGAAATCAATTGAATTATCAATTGCAAAAGACAGTATAAATTTAAAGAATACTCTACTCGAGTCGTTACCACTTATGAATGAAAATTCAAAACAAGCTATTATGATTAATAGATTAATAAACAGTATTGATGCTATTGAAGATGCTGATTTACCGAAATTAAGTCAATTTTTTAATGCCTTAAAAGATGCAAAAAAATTTAATTATGATTCCTCTATCTCTTTAAATGATATTTCAGAAAAAGAAGAAAATAAAATAGAACAAGCAAGTGAAAATAGAGAAGAAATAGTAGTTAATGAGAATTTTTCAGATTTAGATATAGAAGTAGCAAAAGAGTTACTTATTCAACAAAAAAACCAACTTTTGAATAATGATAATACCGATTTAATCCAAAGAGCTAAATTTATAGCAAAAAAATGTTTTAATACATTGGGTAAAGATTTTAATGAATCATTAGAAAATAAAAGTGAAATATTAAATATAATTAATGAAGTATTAGGAGTATCAACAGAAGTTAAGACTGAAAGTGTAAAAACGGAGATAGTTACACCAACTCCTACAATAAAAACTTCTACAAAACAAAAAACTTCTGTAAAAGTAGTAAAATCAGAAAAAAAAGATGTTATTGGTAAAGTTGTAAAAGTTGAACAAGAATCAATTGATCATTTAATGAGTGTTGTAGGAGAACTTTTAGTGGCTAAAAATTCCCTTCCATATTTAGCAGAATCTGTATTTGAACTTGAAGCTGAAGCAATTAGAAAAGTAATTTTAGAAAAATACTCTTTTATTGATAGATTAACAAATCAACTACAAGATTTAATAATGTCTATGAGAATGTTACCAATATCTTATGTATTTGATAGATATCCAAAACTTGTTAGAGAAATATCTAAAAAACTTGGTAAAAAAGTTAAATTAACTCAAGATGGTGGAGATACAAAACTTGATAAAAATATGATTGAGATGTTAGCAGACCCACTTATCCATATAGTTAGAAATTCACTTGACCACGGAGTTGAATCTCCTGAAACAAGAAAAGATACTGGTAAAGATGAGACTGGTCACATCTTAATGAAAGCTTATCCACAGTCTGATAAAGTTATTATTGAAATTCACGATGATGGAAAAGGAATTGATTCTAAAGTAGTTACAAATAAAGTTTTAGAAAAAAATTTGATGGATATAGAGAAAATTGAACAATTAAGTGATAATGAAAAACTTAATTTAATTTTTCTACCT
Organism: Campylobacteraceae bacterium; assembly: GCA_016744535.1. Taxonomy (GTDB): domain Bacteria; phylum Campylobacterota; class Campylobacteria; order Campylobacterales; family BB28; genus BB28. Next base: position 41,065 of record JADGEE010000006.1, on the reverse strand, counting down.
GGGCTTTCAACAGTTGAAGAGATTAGTGAATTTAGCGGTCGTGGAGTTGGAATGGATGTTGTTAAAAGGTCAATTGAAGGCTTTGGTGGAGATGTGTCCTTAATCAGTGAGATGGGAAAAGGTACAAAACTTACAATGGCAATTCCAGTTTCACTAGCAGTTACAACTCTGCTTCATGTATCTTTAAATTCAATTCATTATGGTTTTCCAATGGATAGTGTTAGTGAAACAGATAAAATTGAAAAAGATGAGATTACTTATTTAAATAATGAACCTTTTGTTTATATTAGAGGAGAAGTTATTCCTCTAATTATGATTAATGAAATTTTAAATATAGATAACTTGAAGAATGAGCCTCTCTCAATTGTTGTTTTAAATGTGAAAGATAACTTAATAGCAATTGTAGTAAATGAACTTTTAGGGCAACTTGATGTTGTTCAAAAGCCTTTAGATGGAATGCTTGCAAATCATCCATTGATTAGTGGAACTGCACTTCTTGGAAATGGGCAAATTATTATGGTTCTTGATCCTATTGGAATATTAGAGTTGAGTGAAGAGATAAAAATAGATAAGTTAGAGAGTGTTAGCAATGATTGATTTTATAATTTGTAAAATAGAAGATGGTTATTACGCTTTTAATTTAGATAATGTACAAAGAATAATAGAATCAAAAGATTTAACTAATGTTTCAGATAGTTCTATATATATAGATGGAATAATGACTTATGAAAATCAACCCATAGAAATTATAAATTTAAGAAGAGTATTGAATTTTAAAGAGTATAAAAATGAAATAACAAAAATTTTAATTTATAAACATAATGATAATATTTTAGGTCTAATTGTTGATGCAATTGAAAACATAGTCCATTTAAATGAATCTGAAGTGGAATTTATGGAGACTGGAACTAGAGAAAATAATTTAATTGATGTAAGTAGAGTAGTGGAGATAGATAACACATTGGTATCTATTGTAAATAACATAAATATTGATACTATTAGAAATCAAAAATAGAAATTTAACTCTATTTTAGGTTTTTAATAGGCATTATTTAATGCCTAAATGTTTTTTCTAATTTTTAAAATCTAGTTCCCATTGTAAATTCAAATGTAGCAGTTCTATCGTCTTCCTCTGCATCAAGTGCTTTAGCAAAAATTAACTGTATTGGTCCAACTGGAGAAATCCACTCTAATGCAACACCTGTTCCACTTCTCTTTATATCTTCAAAACTATCATCACCAATCATCCCATAATCATAAAAAAATGCTAATCTCATTTTAGCTGATTCAATTAAAGGGATACTGGCTTCAATTGAGTTTGAAAAAGTCTGTTTACCTCCAAGAAGTCTATATCTCTTCTCTCCATTATGGTCAATATAATATTCTCTTGGTGAAATTGAGCTTGACTCATAACCTCTAACTGTTCTAATTCCGCCCATATAAAATTTTTCATTAACAGGTAAATAACCAGTATCTTCAATATATCCAACTCTTGCTTTATATCTTAAAATTAAATCATAATCTATTAAATCTTTAACTCCGTAAAAGTAATTAAAACTATTAAAGCTTTTAATAAATTCTGCTTCTCCACCAATTCCAGCAAACTCTAAACTAGAATTAACTATAAAACCACTTCTTGGAATATAGTAATCATCTGTATTATTATATGTAATTGATGGAACAATAGAACTTTTCTTAAAAGCTTCATCATATATATATAAACTTGTTGAATTTTCATCTAAATTATCTAATTCACTATCTACATATTGATAAGCTAATGAACCTTTTAAGTGTCTAGTAAAGTATTTTCCAACATTTACACTTCCACCTTTTCTCTTATCAATATAGTCATAAGCTTCATATTCACTATTATATAAATTAACTCCTAATGAGTAATCACTATCGAAAACTCTTTGATTATAAACACCTGTATTAAACCTTAAGTATTTTGATGAGTAATCAATTGTAAAATCAAGTTCTATTCCACTTCCAAAAATATTTTTATCACTTACACTTGCATTTACTAAGATACCACCATAGCTTCCATATCCACCACCTAACATAATATTTCCTGTTGGGGCTTCTGTTACTTCAACAACTAAATCCATCTCATTAGTTGAAATTCTTTTCTCTTTAATCTCTATATTTTCAAAAAAACCAGTTCTTCCAAGTGCATTTTTTGAATCTTTTAAATCAGTTAAGTTATATAAATCTTTTGGAGCTAAAAAGACTTCTCTTCTAATTACTCTATCTAGTGTTTTATTATTCCCACTAATTAAAACATCTCTAATATATACTTTATCACCTTCATCTACTCTATATTTAACTTCAACAGTTTTTGTCTCTTCATCTTTTATAAAGTCAGGTGCTACATTTACATAAGCATAACCTAAGTTAGCAATTTTCTCTTTTATCTTTTCCATATCTGCTCTAAAAGTATCAACATTAAATATTTTATCAACTTTCAATCTCAAACCATCTCTTAGGCTCTCTTCTTCAATTATATCTTCATCATAAATAATATCAATGGCACTTATTTTATAAGGAAGACCCTCTTCTATCTGATAATTAAGTGATGCTTCATAAGAGTTAAAATCAACTTTTAAAAATGGCTTCGATACTTTCGCATCTAAAAAACCATTTTGCATATACTTATTTTTAATTCTAGCATCATCAAGTTCAATTTCATTTAGTTTAAGTTCACCACTATTTCTACCCCAAAGCCAACCCATAAAATCAGATTCTTGGTTTGCGATAGTCTCTTCAATTTCCTCTTTATTAAACTCTTTTGTACCACAAAAATTTAACTCTTTAATAAAAATATTCTCACCCTTATTTACAATAAAAGAGATCTCTACACTCTTATCATTTAAATACTCTTTTTTTGTTTCGATAACTGTATCAAAATAACCCTCTGCTTCAATTGCTAGAATCATTCTCGCTTTTGCTAGAGAGACTTTTTTTGAATTAAATACATCACCTTTTTTAATATTTAAAATTTCTCTTCTCTTCTCTTCGTCACTTTCAGCATCTAAATAACCCTCAACACTAATTTTTGCAATAATTGGTTTCTCTTTAAAATGATATGTTAAAACTCCATTTTCTTCATTTACCCAAATATCTTCAAAGTATCCCTGTTTAAATAGTAATTTTATAGATTCATCAATTATTTCAATATCAATTTTATCTCCACTATCTAATTTAATAAGTTCTAGTGCAACATCTTGTGAAATTTGGTTTAAACCCTCTAGTTTTATATCTTTTATTTCAGCAAAAATTGTAGTTGTAGCTAAAAGTAAAGTAGCTAATTTTTTTTTCATTATTTTCCCTAATTTATTTGCATTTTTTAGTGTGTATAGTAGCAATTTTTTAATTTAAGCTAACTTTATCTATTATTCTTTTTTTAAAAAAAGGAGCATTTTGAATAAAATTATATTTTTAATTTTTATAACATCTATATCTTTTACACTGTTAGATGCAAGTTTAATTAAAAAATTAAAATTTGGTGTAGTAAATACAACTGGAAATACAAAAAATTTAACTCTAAATGGTGGTTTTGGATTTAGCAATAAAGAGAGTGAAGATATAAAAACTATCTTTAAAGTTGATGTTTTATATTCTCAAAATAGAGACACAAAAACAAATGAGAGATACAGAGTTAAATTTGATAAGAGCCATAATATAGTTGAAAAAATTATCTCTTATAGTGAAATAAATTATTTACAAAATAGATTTCAAGGTTATAGACATCAATACTCTATTGGTTTAGGAGTGCAAAGAGAAGTAGTTGAATTTTTAAATAATTTAATTAAAGCTAGAATAGGTTTAATTTATAGAGAAAATAATTTAATTAATCAAGATAGAGAAGAGTTTTTATATACAACAGTAAAATTTAAATACAAATATAGGTTTAATAAAAATAGATTTAAGAGTGAAATTGAACTTTTACAGAATAGTGAAGATTCAAAAGATTTTGAGAGCAATTTAGATGTAGGATTTACTTTTTTTATAGTTGGAAATCTATCTTTTAAAACAGGATTTGAAATGACATTTGATAATCTTCCACCACTAGGTCAAATTAACAAAATAGATACGATGACTAAAATTGAGTTTGTCTATAAGTTTTAAAATTAGGTTTTTATCTTTAAAAAAGTACAATATCATATAGAATGATAATATAATTATTTAATATTTTTTAAAGGCTTTAATAATATGAATCTAGTCTCATATATTGTAAAAAAATATCTTAGATTTGATAAATCTCAACCATTTATATCAATTACGGCAATTTTAGCATTTTTAGGTGTAATGATTGGTGTAATGGTTTTAATAATTGCAATGGCAATAATGAATGGAATGAGTAAAGAGTTTGAAAAGAGACTATTCACTATGAATTATCCTCTTACAATTTATCCAAAAATTTATGGAGCAGTTGATATAGAACTTTTAATTAAATTAGAAAAAAAATTTCCAAATATGAAATTTTCACCATATCTTAGAACTCAAGTTTTAGTAAAAGAGAATAAAGAGATGAGTGGGGCGGTACTTTTTGGAGTTGATTTTGAGAAAGAGAAAGTGATAAATGATGTTTTAGCAAAAGCTATAAAAAAAGATAATCCAAAATTTCCATTGATTATGGGTAAAGGGCTTTATGATGAACTTTTTATGCAAAGTGGTAAAAAAGTTACTTTGATTTTTACAGATTTAACTCCAACTGGATTTAATTTAATTCCAAAAATTAAAAAATTTAAAGTTGTTAATAGTTTTGAATCTGGTCTTGTAGCTTATGATAGGTCATATTTATATACTGATTTAAAATCGGTTGAAAAGGTTTTAAAGACTCCTAAAAATAGTTATTCAGGAGTACATATCCACTCAAATAATCCATTAAAAGATATAAAAAAGTTAAAAGAATTCTTAGGTAGCGAAGTTGGTATTATTGGTTGGTGGCAACAAAATGGAAACTTTTTTGCAGCATTTGAAATGGAAAAAAAGGCACTATTTATCGTATTAATGCTAATTATTTTAGTAGCTTCTCTAAATATTATAAGTTCACTTTTAATGACAGTTATGAGTAGGAGAAAAGAGATTGCTCTACTTTTATCATTGGGTGCTAGTAAGAGTGAAATTAAAAAAATATTTTTGAATCTTGGATTGATAATTGGGGGAAGTGGAATAGTTTTTGGAATTATTTTAGGTTTTTTTGGACTTTATATTTTAGAAAATTTTGATATTATCTCAATTCCAGCGGATGTTTATGGAACAAGTTATTTGCCGATAGATTTATCTATGGTTGATTTTATCTCAATAGTAATTGGCTCAATTATAATAATAACTCTATCCTCATTTTATCCTGCAAAGAAAGCAAGTGAAATTGATATTTTAAGCGTACTTAGGAATGAGTAAAGATAAAATAAAACTCAAATAAAAAAGGATTTATATGAAAAAATTTCTGTTATCAATTTTAATAATTTTAATTTTAATATTTTCAGCAATTTATACTTTAGCTTTTACACCATTTGGAAATGGTTTTGTACAAAATATAATAGAGGATAAATTAAATGAGAGTAAAAAGGGTGATTTTAAAATCACAGAGTTTGAATTAAGTTTTAATAATTTAAAATTTGCTTTAATTGTAGATGGTAATTCACAAATTATTGTTAATGGTGGTTTTGATATTTTTAAGCAAAATATAGATTTAAATTATAAAATTAATATTAAAGATTTAAGTAAATTTGAGAGTGTGATAGGACAAAAATTAAATGGTAGCTTAAATACTCAAGGTATAGTAAATGGAGATACAAAAGCTTTAGTTATTAAAGGTAATACTGATATTGCTTCATCACAGAGTGAATATTTTGCTAATTTAGAAAATTTTGAACCTCAAAAAGTAGTTCTAAGTATAAAATCACTTGATATAAATGAGTTACTTTATATTTTAAATCAGCCAAATTTTGTAGATGCTAAATTGGATTTATATGCAAAACTTACAGATATTGATTTAGAAAATCCAAAAAATTTGACAGGAAGTATTATTCAAAAAATATATGATGGTGTAGTTTATGAAAAAGTATTAAAAGATAAATTTAATATTAATTTACCTCATATTACTTTTGAGCAGTTATCAAATGCAAAATTTGAAGATGGAAAGATAAAACAATCTATAACTCTTAAATCAAATATAGCCTCTTTAAGTAGTTTCTCATTAGTTGATTTATTAAAAGAGAGTATTAATTCAACTTATAAATTAAAAATTAATGATTTATCTAAGTTTGAGAAAACTATAAATTATAAGTTAAATGGAGCTTTTCAAACAGATGGAAGAGTTATAGGAGATAAAAATTTATTAAATATTGATGGTAAAAGTGATTTTTCAAAAAGTGATACAAATTATCATATAACTCTAAATAAAAACAAACCTAAAGATATAAAATTTTTCATAAAAAGTGCTGACATAGAAGAGTTATTATATATTTTAAATCAACCAATTTATGCTTATGGAAATATTGATATTGATGGAAATATAAAAAATCCAGAACCAAAAAGCTTAGATGGAAAAATTATTACTAAAATTTATGATGGAAAAATAAATTCATTAGTAGCAAAAAAAGAGTTGAAGTTAAAAATTAAAAAGTTAAGTTTTAGAGGTGATATAAACACTAATTTAGATGGAAATAAAGTTATTTCAAAAGTTAATTTTTTGACTTCAATTGCAAATTTATATTCTCAAAAAGTTGTTTTTAATATAGATGATTCTTCAATTAATGCTGATTATTTAGCTGAAATTAATGATTTAAATAAGTTATATTTTATTACAAAACGGAAATTAAAAGGCTCTTTTAAGTTAAAAGGAGATGTATTAAAAGATAAGAATCTAATGGTTAGAGGGGTTTCTGAAACATTAGGTGGTAATGTTAAATTTAAATTAATTAATAGCGATTTAAACGCTACTATTAATGATATTAAAGTTACAAAAATTTCTGATATGTTGATATATCCTAGATTTTTTACCTCAAGTCTTAACGCTGATGTTTTATATAACATAGATAAGTCTAAGGGTGATATTAATGCAAATCTTTCTGGTGGAAAATTTTTACAAAATGAATTAACAACCCTACTAAAAACTTTTGCAAAATTTGATATTACAAGAGAGGTTTATAATGATATAAACCTGTCATCTAAAATTAATAAAAATATTTTAACTGCTAATTTAACAATGGAAAGTAAAAATACAAAAATTGCTTCAAATAATACTAAGCTAAATTTAAAAAATGAGAGTATAGATTCAACTCTCTTAGTTAAAATAAAAGACGAAGATGTGAAAGTTAATTTAGGTGGAAAAATTAAAAGGCCTAAAATAACATTAGATACAAAAGGGCTTTTAAAGAGTAAAGTATTACAAAAAATTGAAAAAAACTCTGATAAAATAGAGAAAGCTGTTGATAAATTTATTCCTGAAAAGTTGAAAAACTCTCAAGAGTTTCAAAATATTAAAAAAGGTGTTGAAGATATATTTTTAAAACAACTTGATAATTTATTTTAAGTAATATTCATAATAAAGGAAAAAATTTGAAAAGAGTGATTTTAACGACACTACTTATTGTAATGCCCATCTTTTTTATAGGTTGTATGGGAAAAACTCCATACACAAAAAGACATCAATTGATGTTAGTTTCAGTTGAAGAAGAGAATACTTTAGGTCTACAAGCCTCAAATAATATATTAAAAAAAGAGAAATTAAGTAGTGACAAAGTAGCTATACAAATGGTTAAAAAAGTTGGGGCTAATATTGCAAAAGTTGCAGATAGAAGTGATTTTAAATGGGAGTTTAATTTAATTGATAAAGATGAGTTAAATGCTTTTTGTCTACCAGGTGGAAAAGTATTTGTTTACACAGGACTCTTAAAAGTTGCTAAGAGTGAATCTCAACTTGCAACTGTAATGTCTCACGAAATAGCTCATGCTATTGCAAGACACGGAGCAGAAAAGATGAGTATGCAACAAGCAACTAATGTAGGTAAAAATTTATTAACATCAGCACTTGGAATTAACAATTCAAAGTGGACAAGTACATTTGATATGGCTTATGGATTTGGCTCTAATGTAGGTTTAGTTTTACCTCATAGTAGAAAGCAAGAGAGTGAAGCAGATAGAATAGGTCTTATTTTAATGGCAAAAGCTTCATATAATCCAAATGATGCATTAGAGTTTTGGTATAATATGCAAAAATTAAATCAGGCTGATGAAGGTTTTGTATTTTTGAGAACTCACCCAACTGATAGTGATAGAATTGAAAATATAAAAAAATTATTACCTGATATAGTTAAAAGTTATTATAAAAAGTAGGAGAGTATTTATGAAAAGAGGGTTAATTTCAATATCGATAGTTGGATTTTTACTTGGAGGTTGTACTGGTTCTAATATGGGAATGGGAGGTATGGGAACTAACACAGCATTAGGAACTACAATTGGTGCATTAGCTGGAGCTGCAATTGGAGCTGGAGTTAGTAATAAAAAAGATAGAAAAAAAGGTGCTGGTATTGGAGCAGGAGCAGGGGCAGTGCTTGGAGGAATAATTGGTTATTCATTGGATCAACAAGCAGATGAAGTTGCTAATTCACTTGGAACAAATGTAAGTGCAACGGAAAATTACTCTGATGTAATATCTGTTGTAAAAGAGGAGACTAGAATTAAAATATCAATTAAAGATGAGATGATGTTTAAAACAAATTCATATACTCCAACTAATGAAGCTGAACAAAAACTTATACAATTATCGAGCGTTTTAACAGAGTATCCTCAAACAATACTACAAATTGTAGGACATACTGATGATAAAGGAAGTTATGATTATAACTATAGATTATCAGAGCGAAGAGCAATTAGTGTACTTAAAATTTTACAATCACGAGGAATTGCTAATGAGATAAGAACTGCTGGGTGTTCATACTCAAATCCACTTGTAGCAAATACAACAAAAGAGAATATGGCACTAAATAGAAGAGTTGAAATTTATTTATATCCAGATAGTAAGTATATAATTAATAGTTGTAAATAGAAATGTTTAAAAATTTAGGCTTAAAAGATAAATCTATATCTATAGTAATGTTAATTATAGTTATTTTATCCTCTATTTTTATCTATTTAAATATTTTAGAGCATAGGTATAGTTTAGATTTTAACTTAGATGAGAAAGAGGATAAAGTAAATAAATTTATAAATTTATTTTTAGAAGATATTTCAAAATTTTATACCTCAAGAGCTAGAGAAAATATAATTTTAATTAACGATGCACTTAAAGATGGGGATGAAAAAAAAGTCTATGATTTAGTTTTAAGTAACTATGGGATATTAAGGAAAGAGAATATTTTTTTAAAAGATATGAGTTTTTACGCATCTGATAACTCTTTGACAGTGAGTTTAAGTAATATTAGTACTAAAAGTAACTCTATTGTAGAGGAGGTAAATAAAAATAAAAAACCAGCTTATGGATTTGAATTTACAAATAATCGCCTTTACTATAAAATTGTTCACCCTATTTTTTATGAAGATAAATATAATGGAGCTTTAGAGTTTTCCATAAGCCCATATCAATTAGTAGATAAATTAGATAAATTTTTTAAAAGTTTATCAAGTTCTATTATTTATAAAAATAAAGATAATGAATTCGTACTTAATAATTGTTGTACAAAACATGATGGAAAATTTTTGAAAAAAGTTATAAAAAATATAAAATCAGATAAAGAACACGAAATTATAAGTGTAGGGGATAAACACTATATTATACATAATCACGTTAATCTTAAAAATTTTCATAATGATTATAAAGCAACTCTATTTTTAGTTCAAAATGTTACAGCAGATATTGATTTTTCACAAAAAATAATGCTTTATTCTATTATTGCTACTATTTTTATTATAATAATTGTATTTTTTATATTACAAAAAAGCTTTGGAGGAATGGTTAGAAAAATAGAACATAAAGATAAAGAGTTAGAAAATTTTGTAGAGGAGCTTGAAAATATTGTAGCAGAGAGAACAAAAGAACTTCAAATGAGTAAAGAGAAATATGAAAATATTATAAACTCTACAAGTGAGGGATATTGGGAATTAAATAGTAATAAAGAAACTATCAATGTAAATAATGCACTTTGTCAAATGTTAGAATTTACAAAAGAGGAGATGATAGGAAAAACCCCATTTGATTTTGTGGATGAAGAAAATAGAAAAATATTTTTAGCTCAAACTTCAAAAAGTCTAACTATAAAAAATAGAACTTATGAGATAACTTTAAAATCAAAACTCGGAAAAAAAATATATACTCTATTTAATGCTACCACCATTAAATGTAAAGAGATCATTATATTTGCTTTTGTAACTGATATTTCTAAACAACGAAATTTATTAGAACAGATGAAAGAGGAGAAAATAAGTGATATAAAATTAGCTTCAATTGGAAAATTAGCTGCTGGAATTACCCACGAGATAAACACCCCTCTTACATACATCAAAGGAAATTTAGAGTTACTAAAGTTTGATTTAGACAGTATTGAAGATAAAAAGTTAAGAGATGCTATGTACTTAAGTATGGATATAATATTTGAGGGTATTGTTAGAATCTCCGGAATTGTAAATGCTATGAAAGAGGTGACTTTTAAAAGTGATAATAAAATAGAAGTAACTAATCTTTATTCAACTCTAATTTATGCTTTAAGAATGGTTCATCATAGAGCAAAAAATATATCAAATGTCTATATTAATAGCAATCTTTTTACACTAGATTTAGATATAAACCAAGATGAATTTTTGTCTGCAATTAGTAAACAGAGAATAGAGCAAGTTTGGATTATTATATTAAATAATGCAGTTGATGAGTTTACCAAAGTCAATATGAACTTTGAAGATAAGTTTATAGATATAACTATGAAAAAAGTGAAAGATAAAATTCATATTTTTATTAAAGATAATGCAGGTGGAATTCCTGATGATATTTTAGATAAAGTATTTGAGCCATTTATTAGTACAAAAGTCGATAAAGGAATGGGAATTGGTTTAAATATTGCCCAAAAAATTTTAAAAGAGAATGGAGGAAGTATTAAAGCTTATAATGATAAAACTTTAAAAGATGTTGCAGTTTTTGAGATAGTACTAAAAGCTTCTAGTAGATAAATTAGAAAAGTTTTTTTCATTAATCTTTCATCATTCTCTATTAAATAACTAATATTTTGAGTTTTTTGTACATTTTGCATAATCACTCCAATTAAATCCAATTTAAATTTAATATATTTTTAATCTGTTAATTTTTTCATTAGCATAGAATATATTAAGAGACTATAATTATAAGTATATATTTAATTAAATATAATTATATTTAATTAAAATCAGCTTCAAAAAATCTTATAAAAAATGTAATAAAAATTTATTTAACAATATATTTAACAATATTATAATAAGTTATTAAATAATTTTATGTAGGGAGTTATTATGTTAAATCTATTCTCTTCAAATAGTTCTAAATTAGAAATAGAGATAGAATCTCTAAGAGATGAAAATTTTAAATTAAAAGATGAAATTAAAAGTTTAAAAGATGATAATTTAAATTTACAAAAAGTTGTAGACGAAAAAGCTCTTAAAAAGAGTCAATCTAAAGGATTGATGAAGTACCAAAATGAGCAAATTAAGAAAAACTTATTAGATATTCAACAAAATATGGATGAATCTGTAAGTGCATCAAAAGATAATATTAAACAATCAACTGAACTTTTAAGTGATATTAAAAAATTATCTTTAAAATCAGAGGATATTTTGAAAATATTAGATAGATTAAATGAACTATCTGAAGATTCAAGTCATACTGTGTTAAATCTATTAACAAGTGCAGAAGAGGTTAGCTCAATCCTATCACTAATTCAAGATATTGCAGATCAAACAAACTTACTTGCACTAAATGCAGCTATTGAAGCAGCTAGAGCAGGGGAACACGGTCGTGGTTTTGCTGTTGTTGCTGATGAGGTTAGAAAGTTGGCAGATAGAACTAATAAAGCTATTAGTGAAATTAATGTTTCTTTACAAACAATGCAATCAGGTGTAAGTAGTGTAAGTGAAAAATCACAAGAGATAAAGGGAAATATAACAGAAGCCAATGAGACTCTAGTCTCTTTTAATGATAGCTTACATCACGATGTAGAGTTAATACACTCTTCATTTGATAAAATAAACTTTACAACAGATAGAGTTTTTATGACTCTAGCAAAAATTGACCATGTAATTTGGAAAGTTAATACTTATATATCAGCAGTTACACAAAAAGAGGTATTTAAATTTGTAAATCATAAAAATTGTCGCTTAGGAAAATGGTATCATGAAGGAAATGGAAAAGAGTATTTTTCAAAAGCTCAAAGTTATAGTTTATTAGAAAGTCCTCACGAAGTAGTACATAATGCAACTCAAAAAGTGTTCGATTTAATGAAAATAGAGCCAGTTGATTTTTATGCAATTAAAGGTGCATTTGAAGAGATGGAACACGGAAGCGATAAAGTTTTTGACATTTTAGATAAAATTTTACATAAACAGTAATTATTTAGTATAATTCCTAAAATTAATCTTTAAAAAGGGATTTTATTGGAATTGATAAAAAGACTAGATTTAACAGAGTTTATAGATTCATTTACTGTGCTATTTGCAAGAGAAAAACCGATACATATGGATGGTGATTTAAATTATCATCAAAGATTTATAAAAGAGTTAAATAAATATGAATTAACAGCTCCAAAAAGTGTTGAAAATTTAAATACGTATTTTATGCATATTAAAAAGTTTGGTGTTTTAAAACCTTATGAAATTTTTGAATTTATAAAAATAGTTAGATATTTTAAATATTTAAAGAGATTTGATTTTAAAGGTGATATTTTAATAGATTGGTTTGCAAAAATTATAATACCTTCTCAAATTGATGAAATTACTAATTTTTTTGACCAAAAAGGTGAAATTAGAAGTGATATAAATGAGCAGTTAGCTAGTGTTGAGCAATCTCTTAAAAACTCAAAAGCTAAAATTAGAGAAAAGTTTTTAAGAGTTGTAAATTCTCAAAAGTTAAGTGCTTATTTAGTCGATAGACAAATCCACTATATTAATGAAGAGGAAGCAATTTTAGTTAGAGGTGGATTTAATCACGTCTTAAAAGCTAGTGTAATTTCAAGAAGTACAGGAGGATTTTTTTATGTAACTCCTGAAAGTGTTATGAGTTTAAAAAATGAAGAATCTGCATTTTTAGCAAAAAGAGATAAAATTATTTATGAAATTTGTAAGAATATCTCTTCAACTTTTTTAAAAAGTATTCAATTTTTAAAGTTTTTAAATAGAGAGTTTGATAAGTTTGACCACTATCAAGCGAGGGTAAATTTTGCTAAATATAAAAATTTAGAGTTTATTTTGCCTAAAAAAGATAAAAAAGTTATACTGAAAAATTTTATTCACCCAGCCTTACACCATCCAAAACCTACAAGTATTAATTTTGAAAAATCAGTATTAATGATTACTGGAGTTAATGCTGGTGGAAAAACGATGTTATTAAAATCAATTTTATCAGCGATATTTTTAGCTAAATATTTAATTCCTATGAAAATTGATTCAGATAAATCATCTATTGGAACTTTTAAAGAGATAACTTCTATTATAGATGACCCTCAAAGTGTTAAAAATGATATATCTACATTTGCAGGTAGAATGGTGCAATTTTCTAAACTATTTGGTAAAAAGAGCCTTATAGTTGGAGTTGATGAGATTGAGTTAGGAACTGATTCAGACGAGGCTGCAAGTTTATTTAAAGTTATAATAGAGGAGTTATTAAAAAGAGAGATTAAAATTGTAATTACAACTCATCATAAGAGATTAGCTTCACTATTAGCAGCACATAAAGAGGTAGAGTTAGTGGCTGCTTTATATGATGAGAAAAATAGAAAACCAACTTATGAGTTTTTACAAGGGACAATCGGTAAAAGTTATGCTTTTGAGACAGCTAGTCGTTATGGAATACCATCTAATGTAGTATCTATTGCAAAAAAAGTTTATGGTGAAGATAAAGAGAGATTAAATGAGTTAATTGAGCGAAGTAGTGAACTTGAGATGGAGTTAAAAGAGAAAATTGATAAAGTTGATAAAGATACTTTAACAGTAGATAGCTTAAAAATTGAATTAACCCAGAAGAGAGAAGAGCTTTATGGTGAAGTAAAAGAGGTAAAATCTAAACTTGAATTAGAGTATAAACAAGCGATAGATGAAGCAAAAAAAGCTATTAAAGCAAGAGACACAAAAGATACACATCGCTACCTAAATAAGGCAAATCAATTAGCATCAACTATAAAAATAGAGAAGCAAAAACAAGAACAGAAGCAAGAGTTTAAAATTGGAGAGAGTGTAAAATATCGCAAAAATAGAGGAATTATTATCTCTTTAAAACCTAAAGAGGCAACTATCGAAGTTGATGGAATAAAATTAAGAGTTCCCAAGAGCGAACTAAAACATATAAATTATATAAAACCTAAGATAAAACCTCCAAAAATAAGAGTTGATAAGCCTACTAAATTGACAGTAAATTTAGATTTACACGGATTAAGAGCAGAAGAGGCAGTTGAAAAAGTGGACAAATTTTTATCAGATTCGCTTATTTCTGGTTTTGATGAAGTTTTAATTTATCACGGAATTGGAAGTGGTAAATTAGCTTATGCAATTCGTGAGTTTTTAAAAATTCACCCTAGTGTAAAAGATTTTTATGATGCACCAGCAAACCAAGGTGGACACGGTGCTACTATTGTAAGATTTTAATTCTCTCTAAATAATAACTCTACAAAAGTAGCAATATGATTGATAGCAAACTTTAAAATTTTGCTATCATTTTCATTAAAACCACCTTCACCATCAAGTTTATTTAAAAGCTGAATTACCCCTAAACACCTATTATCATAACCCATTATGGGCATTGCTAAAATTGTTTCTGTATGATAACCTGTTGATTCATCTATATTGCTATAAAAATTTGGGTCACTGTTTGTGTCATTTACTATTAGAGTTTTTTTATCTTTAAATACTTTACTAACTATTCCTTTATCATCAGGGACTTCAATATAATCAACCCCGTCAATATAAGCACTCCAAAATGAACTTGTATCAGAGTCATATACAAAAATCGTACATCTATCAGCTTTAATAATATCTTTTATTGTTTCAGAGACTATATTTATTTTTTTCACAAAACTAATAT
The DNA here is from genome assembly GCA_016744535.1 of Campylobacteraceae bacterium. Classification (GTDB taxonomy): domain Bacteria; phylum Campylobacterota; class Campylobacteria; order Campylobacterales; family BB28; genus BB28. The sequence continues at coordinate 25,806 of JADGEE010000006.1, read as the reverse complement.
CACTTGCTAATGTAGAGTTTAATTTCATTAATCTATTTAATTTCTCTTTATCTATTCTACCATTCATAAAAATACCTTAATACTATTTAATTTTATTATATCAAATTTTAGAATAATATCTTTATTTTATTTCGATATAATTAAGTCAAAAAAAGTTATTAATATAATGCAAGAAGCAGAGATAAAGTTTAAACAAGAAAAAAATAAATTTATAATAAAAAGTATCGGCTATTGGAAACACTCTAATTTAACAAAAATAATAGATAAGATTTTACAAACTTCACAAAATATAAAAAAAATAGATATTCTTTGGGATTTTAAAAATGTAATTGAATTTGATTCTGCTGGAATTATGTTGGTAATTAGGGCAATTTATAACTTTAGAAAACAGGGTTGTTCAATTACTATTATCAATTTAAAAGATGAGCATAAAAGACTTTTAATATTTTATAGAAAAAACTTTTCTCCTCGACTTGAAATAGAAAAAAATAGAGATAGTATATTTTATAAAATAGGCAAATCTACAATAAATTATTTTAAAAGTTTTTTTGAATTTATATCATTTGTTGGTGAAAATGCTCATTTTATGCTCTATACACTTCTACACCCTTTACAATTTAGATTTAAAGCTACAATTAAACATATTGATACTTCAGGAGTTAAAGCACTTCCTATTATCGCTTTAACAGCTTTTTTAATTGGAGTTGTAATTGCCTACCAAGCCTCAACTCAACTTGCAAAATTTGGTGCAAATATTTTTATTGTAGAGATGGTTAGTATTTCAGTTTTTAGAGAATTAGCCCCTTTAATTACTGCTATCGTAATTGCAGGACGAAGTGCTAGTTCTTATACTGCTGAAATTGGTACAATGAAGATAACAGAAGAGATTGATGCTATGCGAACAATGGGATTTAATCCTCATCTATTTTTAGTTTTACCACGACTCTTTGCACTCTTTATTGCTATGCCTCTGCTTGTATTTTTTGCTGATGTAATAGGGCTTATCGGTGGAATGGTAGTTGCAAATTTTGCACTTGATATTACTTATCATGAATTTATAAATAGAATGCAAAGCGAAGTACCTATAAAACATTTACTAATAGGTTTAATAAAAGCTCCATTTTTTGGGATAATTATAGCTTTAATAGGTTCATTTAGAGGTTTCCAAGTTACAAAAAGTACCGATAGTATAGGAAAATACACAACTATTAGTGTGGTAAATGCTATTTTTTGGGTTATTGCTTGTGATGCAATATTTTCAGTAATTCTAACAGAGATTGGAATATGATAGAAATTATAAAAGTTACAGATATTATCACAAAATTTGGAGATAATATAATTCATAATGGAGTAAATTTAAGCATAAATGAGGGTGAAATATATGGATTACTTGGTGGAAGTGGTTCAGGTAAATCAACGCTTTTAAGAGAGATGATAATGCTTCAAAAATATAAAAGTGGAGATATTATTATTTTAAATCAGAGTTTAAAAAAAATTTCACCTAAAAAGGCTCAAAAAATGAGATTGAATTCAGGAGTTCTTTTTCAATTTGGAGCTTTGTTTTCATCTTTAAATGTGCTAGAAAATGTTGGAATTACACTAAAAGAGTATACAAATTTACCACAAAAAATAATTGATGAAATTGCTTATGCTAAAATAGAGATGGTTGGGCTTTCACAAAATGTAGCAGAGCTTTATCCAGCAGAATTAAGTGGTGGAATGAAAAAGAGAGTAGGTTTAGCTAGGGCTTTAGCACTTGACCCAAAACTACTATTTTTAGATGAGCCAACAAGTGGACTTGACCCAGTTAGTGCAGAGGCATTTGATAGATTGATTTTAGAGCTTAGAGGAATGTTGAATTTAACCGTAATTATGGTTACACACGAACTTCAAACAATAAATAATGTACTTGATAGATTTTCTGTTTTATTTAATAAAAAAGTACTATTTGAGGGTAATATTGAAGAGGTAAAAAAGTTTGACCATTACGCATTAAGAGAATTTTTTAAATTTGGAAGAGAATATGGAAAGTAGAGCAAATTATACATTAGTTGGAATTTTTATATCTATATTTAGCTTTGCATTGCTAAGTTTTATATTTTGGCTTGGAAAATATGGATATAAAGATGAAGTATTTGATTATTATAAAATTTATGTTAGAGATTCAGTATCAGGATTACATAAAGAATCATCAGTAAAATTTAGAGGTGTTTATATTGGAACTGTAGATAAAATTGAAATTAATCCTAAAAATTCTGAAGAGATAGAAGTTATTATAAAAACTAAAAGAGATACACCAATAAAAGAGGATAATTACGCTGTTATAAAATCACAAGGTTTAACAGGACTTAGTTATATTGAATTAAACGGTGGAAGTAGAAAATCACCTAAACTCCAAACAACTCCGATGGATATGGCTATTATAAAATCTCAAAAATCTATATTTTCAAAATTAGAAAATTCTGCTGAAAATATAACTGATAAAATGGAAACTATTTTAGCAAAAGTTGATTTATTACTTACAGAAAAAAATATAAACAGTATTGAAAATATAATCTCTAATATAAATTTACTCTTAAATAAAAATAGTATAGATAAAATAGGAAATATAATTGCTAATTTAGAAGAAGTTACAACAAAATTAAAAAATCAAGATATTGATATTGATGGAGTCTTACATAAATCTACTAAAACTTTAGCTAGTATTGATACCACTTCAAAAGATTTTAAATTACAATGGAAAAAACTTATGAGTAAATTTATAAATAGTCTTGATAGAGGTGATTATAATGTTAAAGAGATGTCAAAAGAGAGTTTTGATAAATTAAATGAACTGCTTAATGAGTTTAAACTTTTAACTTATAGTGCAGAGGATTTAATAGATGATATAAAGTTAAATCCTAGTAATTTAATATTTAAAAGTACCTCTACAAAGTATGGTCCAGGGGAGTAAAGAAATTTATAAAAGGAGCTAAAGATGAGAGAATTATTATTAATTTTAACTATAATTATCTTTACAGGTTGTGAAGTTAAAAAGCTATCAACACCAATCCAAACTTACACTATCTCTTATAATGAAATTAAACCTAAAGAGAGTAAAAGAGAAGATATATTAAAAGTTTCACTTCCATTAAGTAGTAAAGTTATTATGAGTGATACTATTTTATATAGTGATGCAAATAATACTTTAAATAGTTATACATTTAATAAGTGGATAGATACACCAAATATGTTATTACAAAAGCTTTTTATAGAGTCGATTAATGATTCAAATCTCTTTAAAAGTGCAATTTCAGACTACTCAAGAATTAGAGCAAATTTAGAGTTAGAGAGTAATATTATAGAATTTAAACAAGTTTTTGAAGATAAAATATCTTATGGAATTTTAAAAGTAAGATTTTATTTAATTGAGATGAGAACAAAAAATTTAATTGATTCAAAAGATTTTGAATATAAGATAAAATCAAATAGTAATGATGCAATAGGAGCGGTGGAATCGTTAAATATTGCAGTAGATAATTTAATTCAAGATTTGATTAAATGGTTAAACCAAAGTTATAAATAGAATATGAAATATATTATATTTAATAATCAAAAAATAACTCCATCTAAAATCGTCTGTATAGGTAGAAATTATGTAGAGCATATTAGAGAGTTAAATAATGAAATGCCTGATAGTATGATTGTTTTTAATAAACCAAATTCGGCAATTAGCGATAAACTCTATTATATAACTCCTGATACTAGGTTTGAGGGTGAAATTTGTTTTCTTATCAAAGATAGTAAAATCAATGGTATAGGTTTTGGGCTTGATTTAACTAAAGCAGATATTCAAAACAAAATGAAAAAAAAGGGTTTACCTTGGGAGAGAGCAAAAGCTTTTGATAACTCCGCAATATTTAGTGAATTTGTAGAGTTTAAAGGGGATATTAGCGAGTTAAAATTAGAACTTTTTATAAATAATAAATTGATACAATTTGCAACTTATGACTTAATGATATATAAACCCAAAGAGATGATAGAAGAGATAGAGAGTTTTATGAGTTTAAATGATGGAGATATTATAATGAGTGGAACGCCAAAAGGTGTGGGAAATTATGATATAGGTGATGAGTTTATCGGTAAAATTTATTGTGAAGATAAGCTTTTAGTTAAATCGAGTTGGAAAGTGCTTGAGGGTTGAATATTGCAGTAGATAATTAAATTTATCTCTTTTTTTCTCTTATCTCTTCCCAAAAATTTCTAATATTATCTCTATTAAAAATATTATACAAAGGATAGGTATGACAACACTAAGTATAGAAGATACTTTACTTTTAGAGTTAAAAAACTTTATAAAATTAGATGATAATACAAAAGTTGTAAAAGAGGCTATTAGAGGCTTTATTGAAATGAAAAGAAAAGAGTTAAAATTAAAAGAGATTGAGGATGATTTAAAAGGAGTTTGGGAAGATATAAACACTCAAAAAGGCGAACATACAGGAAAGTATATAACATTAGAAAATGAATAAATTAGAGATAATAAAACAAGAGAGTTTTAAAAAAGCTTTTAGAAAATTGCTAAAGAGATATAAAAGTATTGATAGAGATTTAGATAACTTTTTTGATTCTATTACATCTAAAAAAGATTTAGGGATTGAATTAAAAGCTAATTTATTTAAAGTTAGAATTGCAAATAGTGATAAGCAAAAAGGTAAAAGTTCAGGTTATAGATTAATTAGTTATTTGAAAATTTTAGATGATGAATTACATCTGATTTATATTTATGATAAAAGCGATTTAGAGAATATTGATGAAAAAGAGATAGATAAATTAATCTTAAAATCAATTTTTTAAGCTATTTTTTGGAGTAAAAAATGATTAATCAACAAACTATAAATTTAATAAAAGATAAATTAATAGAGGCTTATTTACCTAAAAAAATTTATCTATTTGGCTCTTATGCTTGGGGTGAACCTAATGAAGATAGTGATTTAGATTTAATAATTGTGGTAGAAGAATCAAATGAGAAATTTTATAAAAGACCTAGAATAGGATATAAAGCACTAAGAGGTTTAGGAGTAGCACAAAAGATTTAATAGTATATACAGTTAGTGAATTTGATAATAAAGTGAATGAAGTTTCATCTTTAATTTATAAAGTAGAGAATGAGGGAGTAAAACTTTATGAAAACTAAATTCGACTTTACAAAAAATGTAAATTAATCAACACTCCATTTTATGCTAAAATAAGCAAAATAATTAAAGGTAAAATATTTGAAAGAGTTGATGATAAAATTAATTCACGGAGTGGCTATTAAAGATATAGCTAGAAAAGATAGAGAGTTAATTGATGAATTAGTAAGACTCAAAATTTTAAAAAATAAAAAAAATGTATTGAAACTTGACGCTAAATGTAGAGTAGGAAAAATAGATATTTCTAAAAATGGTACTGGATTTTTAGAGACTCTTGGAGTTAAAAAGCAAAAAGATTTAGTGATTGAACCTAAGAATTTAAAAGGGGCAAATCGGAGAGATTTAGTAATCGCTAAGAGAATATTCTCTAAAAAAGGGCGACCTAGTGCTAAAGTTGTCTATATTTTAGAAAAAGAGTTTAGTTATTCAGTTGTATATTTATCTAAAGTAAATGAGCGAATTGTAGGAATTAATGTCAAAAGTGAAATAGCAATTGAATTAACAGCTACTCAAAAATCACTCAAAGCACTTCCATTAAATACTATTTTAAAAATTGATAATACTAATGGAGCGATAAGTGAAGTTTTAGGGGTTTTAGATGACCCTAGCGTAGATGAAAAAATATCTTTAGCACTATTTAATAAAACAGAGTTTTTTACTAAAGAGGCTGAAGCTGAAGCGACTAGTTATGGTAATTTTGTAGATAAATCGATGTATCCTGATAGAGTTAATTTAATACATTTGCCATTTTGTACAATTGACCCAAATGACGCAAAAGATTATGATGATGCGATTTATTTTGATATAGAAAAGAGAGAATTATATGTTGCAATTGCAGATGTGAGTGAGTATGTAACTATAAACTCAAATATAGATAAAGAGGCTTATCAGAGATGCTTTAGTATATATTTTCCTCATAAATCAATTCCAATGCTTCCACGAAAATTGAGTGAAAACATCTGCTCACTTAAACCTAATGAGGATAGATTAGCTTTTATATTTAAAATTACTTTAGATGAAAATTTAAATGTAACTAAAGAGGAACTTTTTGATGGAATTATTAACTCTAAAAAAAGATTTACTTATGGTAGGGTTGATGAGTTTTTAGCAGGTAAATTTGATAATTTAGAAGATATCGAAAAGGAGATTTTAAAATTTTTAATACCTCTTTATGAAATTACAGTACAACTTAAAAAGCGAAGATTAAAGAAAGGTTATGATTTTGCTTCAGATGAAGTTAGAATGATTTTAGATAAGAAATTTAAATTAACTGACGCAAAAATAGAAGAGGAAACACCTTCACACGGTTTGATTGAAGATTGTATGTTACTTGCAAACAGAGCTGCTGCTAAAAAGTTTGATTTAGGAATTTTTAGAACTCACGAAGAGCCTGATAATGAAAAAATAGAGGATTTAATTGATAAATTAAGTATGATAGGAATTTTTGTAAATGAGGAGGTTAGTTCACTTCATAGATTAGTAGAGTTAATTCAAGCTGATGCTAGAGAAAAAAATCTATCTAAATATGTTGATAAATTGATAATTCAAGCCCAAAAGAGAGCCTCTTATACATATAATAATATTGGTCACTTTGGATTGGGATTTAAACACTACACTCACTTTACTTCACCAATTAGAAGATATTCAGATTTAACACTACATAGACTCTTAAAAGCAATAATCAGACGCGATAATAGATTAGAGGAGTTTTTACTTAGAAATATGGAGAGTGTTACACTTAAAGTTAGTGATTTAGAGCGTGAAGCTGCAAAAGTTGAATGGGATTTTTTAGACAGAGTTTTTGCTAGATGGGCAAAAGAGAATATAGGTAAAATTGTAAAAGCTGTTGTAACAGAAATAGACAGAACTCCTATTGCTAAAATTGAGGGTGAATTGACAAGTGGGGCTAGAGTATTTTTAATACACGATAAGGATGAGGTTGAACTATTTGACCATATTAATATTGAGATAACAGATTCAAATATCGCTACTGCTAAAATTTATGGGAATGTTATAGAAAATAGAGGATTAGATATTTAAAATATCTAAACTTCACACTCTTTTATACCAAGTCTCTTTATTATTGCTTCAAAAAATATACCAGATTCTTTATCATAATCATCTAAAAATTCAATATATACTCCACCACTTCCATCAGGCTTATTATTATCAAATACATCAGGGCTTAAACTTAATTCACTCTTTAACTCATTTATATTTTTTAAAATTTCCTCTTTGTCACTAGAGTTTGTAAACTCTAAATTTAATCCACAATATCTCTCTTCTTGTCTGTGGTAAGCTTTAATGCAAGTACTCATTTTTTTCCTTTGTTTTTTATTTTTTATACTGAAATTACATCCAATCTATAATTTTAGAAACTTCATCAACTTCATAAAATTTTAAATCAATCTCTTTTGGTTTTTTTGCTACTATCGCTTTAGTAAAACCTAAATTTTTAGCTTCTCTAAGTCTTAAATCAATATTATATACATCTCTAATATCGCCAATTAAACTAACTTCTCCAATAAATACAATATCTCTACTTAAAGTTTTATTTCTAAAGCTTGAAAGTATAGCAGCAATTACTGCTAAATCGGCAGCTGTTTCGATTATTTTTATACCACCTGCGATATTTATAAAGACATCATATTGATTAAACGGTAAATCTAACTTTTTCTCAAGCAAGGCTAAAAGCATATTTAATCTATTTGAGTCATATCCTGTTGTACTTCTTTTAGGATTTCCATAAGCACTATCAGCCACCAATGCTTGAACTTCTATCACAATAGCACGAGTTCCCTCCATAATAACACTTAGGGCAGAACCAGCTTGAGGATTAGTTTTGCTAAAGAATTTACTTGAAATATCTTTTGCACTAACTAATCCATCTTTTGTCATCTCAAATATTCCAATCTCACTAGTTGAGCCAAATCTATTTTTAAATCCTCTAAGCATTCTAAGTTCTCGTGAGCTATCACCCTCAAAATATAAAACAGTATCGACCATATGCTCTAATACTCTAGGTCCTGCGATTGAACCCTCTTTTGTGATATGACCAATAATAAAAACAGCTACACTATTATCTTTGGCTAATCTCATTAAATCAAAAGTAATCTCTCTAACTTGTGAGACACTTCCTGGAGCTGAAGTAATTTTATCAGAGTAGAGAGTTTGAATAGAATCAATAATTAAAATTTCAAATTTATCAGATTTAAACTCACTTATTACATTTTCTAAATTAATTTCAGAGAGTAAAAATAGCTTTTCACTAATCGCTTCAAGTCTATTAGCACGAATTTTAATTTGACCAATTGATTCCTCACCGCTAACATATAAAACTCTCTTTGAGTTTTGAGCTAAATTTCCTGCAATTTTTAGTAGCAATGTTGATTTTCCAACCCCTGGGCTTCCACCAATTAGTGTTAAACTCCCAGGGACTATTCCACCACCTAGGACTAAATCAAACTCTTCATTAAAAGTTGAAAATTTAACAAAGTTATCTTCTTCTACTTCTGTAATTGGTTTAGCTTTTTTAGAGTTTGATGTCTTAATTTGGACTTTATCATTTAAGTTTAACTCTAAAAAGCTATCCCAACTTCCACAATTAGGACATTTTCCAAGCCATTTAGGAGAATTAAATCCACAAGATTGACACTCATAAGTTTTTTTAATTTTGTTTTTTGCCATAATTATATTTTAATAAAACCTTTACTAATTTTTTATTGTTTGAATTCATTTATTTTCTTTTTTCTCTTTTAAATATTTATATAAAATATTACTTTTTTCTTTTTTTAATTCTTTTTGATATTTTAAAATATCAGATGTTGAAAAATTAATACCATTTTTATCAATATATTCTATCTCATCAACTACTTGTTGTTGAATAGTTTTTTTTAATAATGGAATTGGCAAATTTTCTAAATCTTTTGGATATACATGAGGTTGTGCTTGTCCTCGTTGTAATTTATAAATTTCATTTTGTATAATTTCTAAGCAAATAAAAATATATTTTGTTAAATATTCATTTTTTGCTTGAATAGTAGTACAATCAGAAGCAAATATTTCATTTATAAAATAATTTACATATCCTGCATTTGCCCCAGAAGCACTTACTGTAATAACATTACCTTTTCTATTTGATTGATTATGATAATATGCTAACTTTTTACCACCTGCGATAACTGGTATATTTCCATCTATAACATCTTTTTTTGTTATTGATGAACCTTTTTTTATTTCAGATATTTTATATAATAATATTAGTTTATTTGTATTCCAAATTTTGTTAAAATTAATTTTTTTCTTTTTATTTAAATTAATAGAAACTTCAAAATCTATCTTTTTAAAATCAATCATATCAATTAAATTATAATTAAAAACATTCTCTTTTAAACTATTGTCAATCTCTATATCATCTTTTAAAAAAGCTTTTTTAATATAAGTGTTTGCTTTTTGTAAACTATCTTTATCTATCTCATCAAATAATTGACTCTCTTGATAAATTTTTATACCCTCACTACCTTTTCTATTACTCCACTCATAACCTAAGAAATCCTTTTCAGATTGTTTTTCACCAGTTTTTATAATAGTTGTTTTTTGATTTAAACATAATGAAAAATATTTAAATTTTTTCTTTTCATTTTCAAGTACTTTTATAAAAAACTCTTTTTTTAATTTTTTTAATTTTTTGACTTCACTTAACTCTTTAAAATATTTTTTCTTTTTAATCTCTTTTATAGATGTTAAATTATCAAACCATTTTTGATAATCTTTATAAAACTCACTCTCTTTTAACTTTTGATTTAAATTACTATTTAAAAAATTTTGATAATCTTCATAATTTATCTCTAACTTTTTACAATATAATTCTAAATAATTATCATTACTATATTTATCATTTTCTTTATCTAATGAAATATTTTGATATGTAAGTTTTGCACTCTCTGTAATATCTCTTTTTTGTAAAAATAGAGTTACTGTTCTTATTGTGGTTGCACCAAAAGTATTACTTCCAAACTCTACAATAGATTTTATATAAAAATTTTCAACTAATAATCTCCTAGCTTTACTATAAATTCCACTATTACTTAAAATAGAAGATGGAAGGATTATTCCAGCATATCCACCAACTTTAAGCAGTTGTGCTGTTCGCTCAATAAATAGAACTTCAATTTCACTTGAACTATTTGTAAGATTATCAAACAAGCTATAATCATTACTTTTAAGTTTTGAAAAGTTTTTAAAATCTTTTACACTATATGGAGGATTTGCAATAATTATATCAAATTTATTTTTTTGGATACCATCATAATCTTTTAAACCATCTCCATAAATAATATTTGTCTCACCTGCACCATTTAAAAAACAAGCAACTTTGGCAGTACGACTAAGTCTATAATCTTTCTCTATTCCAAAAATATGCTCTTTTACCCAAGTCGTATCATTTTTATATTCTTCTAAATTTATCTCTTTTGATATATATGAAATCTCGTCAATAATTTCTGTTAAAAAATGGGCTGAACCACAAGCGTAATCCATTACATAAGGTAAAATATGAGTTTCACTCTTTTTTTGTCTCTCTAAAATCAACTCTTTTATGGGAATTGACATTATTATAAATTTTGCAATAGGCACAGGAGTAAAAAATTGTCCTTCACTCTGTTTAAAACCTTTTGATAACATATTTTCAAAAAAGTTTCCTAAAATTTGCTCTTTATGAGTGTAACTAAATTGATAATCTTGAAATAGTTCAATTACCTCTTTAAGGACTTTTGCATTCTCAAAAAATAGTTCTTGATTATGAACATCTATAAAAGTAAATTCATTATTTGAGTGATATTTTATTTCTCTAAACTTTTTTAATACTTCTTGTAATGCTACTTTTATTGTGTAGTGTTTAAAATCCTCTTCTATCTCACTCTCTTTAATATAAGTAATATTCTGTTTTAAATAGTCTCTCATACCTATGTGAAAAAGATTTAAGAGTTTATCTTGCATACTATAAACATCATCAATACCATTTTTATATTGAAATGCTAACTCTTCATTCTCCATTTTTGTCTCATCTGCGATTTTACATAAAAATAGGGATATAATTTTATTAAAAGCTTTCTCTTTATCTGAAATATTATGGTGTCGTAAAATTTCCATAAATTGATTATAAATTTTATTCTCTTTTGGAAGTGGTTTTAAATCTTTTCTCTTTTTTGCACGAAGTTCAATATTATAAGCTTGAATATCATCATCAAAAATACCATTATCATTAAAAGATAGAGCAAATTGATTTGCCCAAATATTAAAAAGTTCAATACTGTTTTTTGCCTCTTCATACTCTTTTGAAGTTTTTATAATTCTATTTTGATACTCTATACTGTTTTTATTTAATCTTGAAGCATAGAGACATAAATATTTAGTAGCCCTCTCTTGTGCAAAATATGAAAATAGTTGTCCACCATCATCTCTCATCTGTTTAATTTCAGAATCAAACTCTTTACCGTAAGTTTTGCACTCGATTATTAAAAGTGGTCGATTTTCCATATCTCTTACTAAAATATCAGCTTTGCCACTTTTGCCTGTATGTCCTAATTTCCATCTAGGTTCAAGTTCAATATGATTTGATTGGTAACCTTTAGTTAATAACTTATCTACACACTCTAAAACAACAAAATTTTCATCACTTGAAAAGTTTGAAGTAGTTTTATCACCTACTTTAATTCCAAATTCACTATATTTTATATTTTCATTTTTAGTATCTATCTCTAAAATTTTATTATTATATTTTTTAGTATAAATAAAATTTTTTTCACTCTTTTTAAAATTTAATTTTTGTAATAATTTATTTATATTCTCTTTTGTCAATATATTTAAAACTCCACTTTATTATTTTTTCTCTTCATATATCTCATCAAGTAAAGATTTTACAAACTCATCTTTATTAAATTTAATTAAATCATCTTGTTTTTCGCCAACTCCGATATATAAAATAGGAATACCAAGACTCTTTGCAATTGAAAAAACTGCTCCACCTTTTGCAGTTCCGTCAAGCTTTGTAATAATTATTCCATCTATTCCTATCATCTCATTAAATACTTTTGCTTGATTTATGGCTGAATTTCCTTGTGTTCCATCAAGAATTAAAATTTTTCTGTGAGGGGCTTCTGGTTTTGCTTTTTGTGCTACTCTTACAATCTTTTTTAATTCATTTGCTAAATTTGTTTGATTGTGAAGTCTTCCTGCTGTATCGATTAAAACTCTATCACTTCCTCTTGAAATTCCTGAAAGAATAGTGTCATAAACTACAGCTGAAGGGTCGTGACCCTGTTTTGTAAAAATAATTGGAACATCAATTTTATCTGCCCACTTTGAGAGTTGTTCAATTGCTGCTGCCCTAAAAGTATCTCCAGCACCAAGTAAAACTTTTTTACCATCTTTTTTATAACTGTTTGCTAATTTTGCAATAGTTGTAGTTTTTCCAGCACCATTTACACCGATAATTAACTCAACTATTGGTTTGTCATTTAACTCTGTTTCGCTTTCACTAAAGAGTTCTAAAAGTTCTATTTCAAGCTTTTCTCTCGTTATATCTTTTGGAAGTCTTTCTAAAATATCTTCAATTAAATCATATTCAACATCAGCTTCAAGTAAAATCTCCTCTAAAATATCTCTGCTTATCTTCTCTTGTCTAGTAGGTACAACTTCCTTAATTGCTTCAATTGTTTTTTTAAGACCTTTTTTAAAAAATCCTATCATTCTTTAATCGCCCTTTTAATATCAGATACTATCATCTCTTCAGGAACTGCACCGATGTAGTGAGTGAAATATTCCCCCTTTTCATCATACATTATCATAAATGGAATTGAACGAACTCCACCAACAGATTTAACTAATTTTGAAATATCACCAGAATTTAGCACTATATAGTTAATTTTATATTCATCAATAAACTCTTTTATCTCATTAACTGGTTTATCTTCTTCCATTAAAACTCCAACAATCTCAAACTTATCTCCATACTCTTTTTGAATATTGATTAAGTGAGGAATCTCTGCTTTACAAGGTGGACACCAAGTTGCAAAAAAATCAAGCAATACAACTTTTCCACTAAGTTTTCCAAAATTAAAACCATTGCCTTTTTTTTCAAATTCATAATTTTTGCCAAAAACATCTTTTAATGATAAGTTAGAACTTTTTGTAGTTGTTGAAACAATATTTTGATTTATATCCTCTTTTTTTTCACATCCACTAAAAATTAAAATAACAAATATAAGAAATATCAGTCTCATTTATCAATCCTTTTCTTTTTATTTAAGTAACTTTTTATTAAGTTAAAATTATATTCAAATAAGGCTTAAAAATGGAAAAAATAACTAAAAAATCTTTTAGAAAATTTTGTTTATCAAAATTGAAAAAAAGTGCTAAAATTAAAAAAATTTCAAAAGATAAAAGAGTTTTAATTAAATTAAAATATTTACTAAATACTCTTAATAAAAACAGCATACTTATATATACTCCTTTAGATATAGAGGTTAATGTAATGCCATTAATTCAATCTTTAAGAGCTAAAAAAAGTGTTTTTGTGCCTTTTATGCAAGGTGTTAGTTTTAAAATGGTAAAATTTCGTCTACCTCTAAAAAGAGGCAAATTTAATATTTTTGAAGCAAGTAATTCCCTTTTTAATTTAAGTAGAGTTGATGTAGCAATAGTTCCTATCGTTGGGGTAGATAGAGAGTATAAACGCATTGGCTTTGGTAAAGGAATGTATGATAGGTTCTTCTCGAATTTAAAATATAAACCTATAATAATTTTTGTTCAAATAGAAAAATGTTTCACAAATGAAAAACTTAGTGATAATTATGATATAGATTGCGATTATTTAGTTACCCCTAAAGAGATTTTAAGAGTAAAAGGAAAGAGAGTTGATAGAGTTTATATTGATAAGCATTATAGCTGTTATTAGTGGTTTTGCTGGATACTTCATACAGAAAAAAATCAATGATAAAAATATCGATTTTTATTTAGAAAAAGCAAAAGCAAAAGCAAAAGCTATTGAAGATGAAGCAAAAATGAAACTTCAAGAAGCCACTATTAAATCAAAAGATGTTGAAATTGGTGTGAAAAAACGCTATGAAAATGAGTTATTTAAAATCCAAAGAGATTATGATAATAAATTAGAGCAATTACAGAGAAATGATGATATTAGACAAAAGAGAGTTGATGATGAAATTAATAATTTATCAATGGAGAGAAAAGAGTTAAAAAAAGAGAAAAATAAAATTGATAAATTAGTAAATGAAGCTAAAAATGTTAAAAATGAGTATAAGCATAAATTAGATAAAACTCTAAAAATTTTAGAAAATTCAGCTGGGCTTACAAGAGATGAAGCTAGAGAGATAATATTAGAGAGAGTGACAGAAGAGTCTCGTGCTGAAATTTCACATATTGTCAGAAAATATGAAAATGAAGCAAAGGCTGAGGGCAAAAGAAAAGCAAATTATGTTTTAGCACAAGCTACAACTCGTTTTGCAGGTGATTTTGCAGCAGAAAGACTTATAAATGTAGTACATTTAAATGATGATGAGTTAAAGGGTAGAATTATCGGTAAAGAGGGTAGAAATATCAAATCTCTTGAGATGTTATTAGGTGTTGATATTATAATTGATGACACTCCAAATGCGATAATTTTGAGTAGTTTTAACTTATACAGAAGAGCAATTGCTACTAAAACGATTGAGCTTTTAATTGAAGATGGACGAATTCAACCTGCTAGAATCGAAGAGATTTATGAGAAGGTTAGTAGTGAATTTGAAGATAGTCTCTTAGAAGATGGCGAAAATATTGTTTTAGATTTAGGTTTAAGTGGTATTCACCCAGAACTTATAAAACTTATTGGAAAACTTAAATATCGTGCAAGTTATGGACAAAATGCACTAGGACATTCACTTGAAGTTGCTCATTTAGCTGGGATTATTGCTGCTGAAATGGATGGGGATGAGCTTTTAGCAAAAAGAGCAGGATTACTGCATGATATTGGTAAATCATTAACTCACGAATACTCTGGAAATCATATCGATTTAGGAGCTGAAGTTTGTAAAAGATATAAAGAGCATCCAGTTGTGATTAATGCAATTTATGCACACCACGGTCACGAAGATGCAAATAGTATTGAATCAGCTGCTGTTTGTACAGCAGATACACTCTCTGCTGCGAGACCTGGGGCTAGAAGAGAAGTATTAGAGAGTTATTTAAAGAGGGTTCAAGATATCGAAGCAATTGCTACAAGTAAATTTGGAATAAAACAAGTTTATGCAATAAATGCAGGAAGAGAGATTAGAGTATTAGTGCATGCTCATTTAGTTAATGATGATGAATCAGTTTTACTTGCTAAAGAGATAGCTAAAGAGATTGAATCAAACATTCAATACCCTGGTGAAATTAAAATCAATGTAATAAGAGAATTAAGAGCGATAGATTACGCTAGTTAAGGTAATTAAATAGAATGTTAAAAAGTTTTTCTTCTTTAAAAAAAGAGAACATAGAAGAGTTAGCAATTGGAAGTTTTGATGGAATGCACTTAGCCCATCAGAGATTAATTGGACAATTAAGTGAAAATGGGGCTGTATTATTTATTGAGCATAATCGTGGAAACTTAACTCCAAATGAGTACAGATGTAGTGTTATAGATAAAGCTTGTTTCTCTTATGATTTAAGTGATATAAAGGGCTTAAGTGGGGATAAATTTATAAACAAATTAAAAAGTGATTTTATAAATTTAAAAAAAATTGTAGTTGGTTATGACTTTGGTTTTGGAAAAAATAGACATCATAATGTAAATGATTTAAAGAGAATGTTTAATGGAGTTGTTGAAGTTGTAAGTGAAGTAAAAATTGACAATATATCTATTCACTCTTCAACAATTAGACAAATATTATCAAATGGTGATATAAAATTAGCAAATAGACTTTTAAATAGAAATTATAAAATTATAGGTCTTAGAGTTAATGGTCAAGGAATTGGTAAAAGAGAGTTAGTTCCTACAATCAATTTAAAAATTGAAAAGTTTTTAATTCCAAAAAGTGGAATATATGCCACTAAAACATTAATAGATAAAACTCTCTATAACTCTGTAACTTTTATGGGTCATAGAGTTACAACAGATAACTCTTTTGCAGTTGAAACACATTTAATTGATGAGGATATTGAATTTAATGAGGGTGAAGTTGAAATTACATTTTTAGATTTTATTAGGGAAAATCAAAAATTTAACTCAATTAAAGAGTTAAAAGAAGAGATAAAAAAAGATATTTTAAAAGCTAAAGATATTTTTAAAATTTCTCTAAATGAATCTTCTCCTCTTTAAATCTTTGTGGGATTTTTTTAATTTCATTAGGGTAACCAATTGGAATTAAAGCAAGAGGTATAATATCATCAGGAAGTGATAAAATATCTTTTAATAATTTTACTCTTTCCTCTCTTGGATAAATACTAACCCAAACAGAACCTAAACCTTTTTCATAACTACCTAGCATTAAATTTTGTATAGCTAAACTACAATCTAACATCCAATATCTCTGTTGATTTTCACTTTTTAACTCTCCACAAACAGCAATTGCTAAAGGAGCTGACTTTAACATTTTTGCATAAGGGTGTTTTTTTTCTATTAAATTTAATGTCTCCCTTTTTTTTATAATTATAAAGTGCCACGGTTGTTCATCTTTAGCAGAGGGTGCATACATTGCATACTCTATAATTTCTCTTATAATTTTATCATCAATTTCTCTATTTTGAAATTTCCTAATACTTCTTCTATTAACTATTGCTTCTTTTAAATTCATATTATACCTCTATTATTTATTTTAATTAAATCCCTCTAATAGACTCTCTTTTTCAGCACTAGAGAGTATATCTGAAGGTTTTAAAACTCTTTTAATATTCTTTTCTAACTCTTTTATAATATTTTTTAAACTATCTGTATCAAGTGGTTTAAATAGATATTTATTAATTCCTCCATCATTTATAGCTTTTATAATCATATCCTCTTCGTGGTGTGCTGTTAAAATAATTATGGGAATATCTTTATCTACTTTTCTTATCTCTTTAGACATTTTAATACCATCCATAATAGGCATATTTAAATCACTTATAATTATATCGATACTATTTTTTTGATATATTTTTAATCCATCTTTTCCATTTGATGCTATAAAAACTTCTCTTGCTAAATTTTTTAAAATTCTTTGTAAATAAATTCTAATAATTTCTTCATCTTCAACTAATAAAATTGATATATCCAACATATCTATACCTCTTTAAATAATTCAATACTCTATGAGAAAATCGTCATATAAATTTTTTATTTTATCTCTTGTTCATAATTTGTTTTAATTCTAATACTATTTGGTTTTAAATGTAAATACTCCATCAAATTTTTCTGGTGGATTTTCAATAAAATGTTTGCATCTATCTGTATATAATTGATATATTTTATTATTTACTTTTTTCAAAAATAAAGCCTCAAATATGTCTAAAGCTTTTTTAAAATTTGCATCTCTATATAACTTTAAAGCTTGATGGTATAAATTTAATTCATCTTTTAATTCATCTTTAGCTTCTCCAAAATCTATAACTTCAAAAATTTTAACTGGTTCTAATTTACCTTTTACTCTCACTAAATCTAAATCTCTTATAATATACTTCTCTTTAAGTCCTACTTTTGTAGATTCAGAAATTAAGAGTTGAGTTCCATAGGGCTTATTAAGTCCCTCCAATCTTGAACCTAAATTTACAGAATCTCCAATTAATGTATAATCACTTCTACCACTTGATCCCATCTCTCCAACTGTGGCAATACCAGTATTTAAACCAATTCCAATATTAATCTCTGGTTTATTTTCACGCTTTAGGATTTTATTTAATTTTTTTAATGCTTTTATTTGTAAAATTGAAGCATTTAATGCTCTATCTTGATGGTTTTGTATATTAAGTGGAGCATTCCAATATGCCATTATTGCATCACCTATAAATTTATCAACTGTGCCACCACAATGGACTATAATATCAACCATTGGATTCATATATTGATTTAAAACTTTAATTAAAGCTTTTGGTGATCCCATCTTTTCTGAAATTGATGTAAAACCTCTAATATCACTAAAAAATATTGTGACCTCTTTCTCTCTTCCTTCTAAAATTGAATCATCACTATGCTTTAATAAATCTTCAACAACAGCAGGAGAGACTTTTTTAGCAAATTTAGATTTTATTAACTCTTTTTGCTTAGATTCTAAAAAGAAACTAATAATATTAGTAGTAAATATTATTAATGTCAGACTAATTAACGGAAAAATAACATTTAAAATAATTCCATACTCAAATAAAATATAATAAGTTGAATAAAATAGTCCAAATATTGTTAAAATAGAGATTAAAAGCATAAAAATTGGATTTGCAAAAGAGAGTATAATTGCTACTATTAATGAGAGTGCTATAATATTAATTAAATCTATCGCCTCTACCCAAGATGGTTGATAAATAAAGTTTTGATTTAATATATTATCAATTATATTTGCGTGAATTTCAACTCCTGGAAATCTACTATCATAAGGAGTTGTTCTTAAATCCAAAAGTCCTTGTGCGGAAGTTCCAATTAAAACAAATTTACCTTCAATATCTTTTTTATTAAAGTTATTATTGTAAATATCCTTAGCTGAAATATATTTAAAACTCTTTTTTCCTCCTCTATAATTTATAAAAAGTCTTCCAAATCTATCAAGTGGAATATTTAAATCCCCAACTTCGGCACTCTCAATTCCAACTGCACCATAATTTAAAATAACTTTTTGAGAATCTAATGCAACTCTTAGCATTTCAAATGAGAGTGATGGATAAATTTCATTTTTATATTTCATAAGTAGAGGGACACTTCTAACAACTCCGTCACTATCAGGTAGGGCATTAAAGAAACCAGAAGAGTAGGAGTTATCTTGAAGTATATCTATATTTAAAATTGCTCTTTTAGGAGTTATTAAAAAATTCTCTTTTAAATTTTTTTCAATAAAAATTGCAGGAAGATTAATAAAAATATCTTCTAATTTCTCTTCATCTAAATTTTTCTGTTCAACTTCAAATACAAAACCTAAAATTGTTGGAGTATTTGCAATCATTTCACCTAAAATTTCATCATAATCGATTAAATCATCTCTATTAATCCCAATTAACGATGCTATATTTCTAGGTGAACTATTATCAGATTCAGCAAAAACTATATCGAAACCAATTATTCCAACTCCTGCTAATGTTAAATTTTCTAATATTTTTGCCACTTTAAATCTCTGCCAAGGCCACTGTCCTAGCTCATTTAAACTTCTCTCATCAATATCGACTATCACAATATCATCACTTGCTAAAACTTCACCTCTAGCTAAAAAGTACATATCTCTTATTTTATTATCAAATGTAAAAAAATTTGATGGATAAAATAGATATAGGATAACTACACCACATATAATTGTAAAAGAAGTCAATAGTGTTATAAATAATTTTTTCATTATTAATTTTATAATATAATAGTTCATAATTAGTTAAATTTATAATATTTATTTACATTAATTGGGGGTAGAATGTCTGATAATGAAGAGAGTACTGTTTATGAATCTGAAGGTGGCGAAGAGACTTACTATAAATCTTTAATTGAATCTATGATTGATAATTTTATAGATGATTATTTTAGTGATGAGTATGAAGTGGTAAGGTTTAATGTAAATTTTTTAGAAAACAATAACTTTAAATATCAAACAGAAATAAATTTTATGAAGTTAAATCGATTTGTAGCTTCTGCTTTAAATACTATTAAATCAACTGATCCTCATATTATTGATAGTTTAATTATTAAATTTTATAAAGATATAATTTATTTAAATGAACTTTATAAAAAATTTCTTATTAAAACTAAAGATGAGGAGGGGGTTTATAAACATAAATTTATGAAATCCACTGGAAGTATAGAGGGTATTTTTTTTGAATTAACTAAAGAAGAAAACAAAAATAATTCAAAGCCAAGAGCTCCAAGAGCAGGAGAGTTAGAAGAATTACAAGAGTACATTAAGACAGAGTTTTTAAGAAATTTTACAAAAAACAGTAGTTATTATTCTGAAGAATTAAGAAAAATAATTAATACAAAAACTTACTATTTTGATAAACTTTTATGGGCTGAAGCAAAAAAGAGTCAAGCAATAATTGAATTTTTTAAAAAATCTAAAATGAGCAATAGTAATAATGACGAAATGTCTACTAAAATATTTATTATTAAATATTTAAAAACAATTGATATAGCACACTCAAAGGATGTAGAATGGCACGAGTATTTGGCAAAAGTTGTAAAGATAATGGATTGAAAAATGGCCGTTAGAAATACAAATTATACAAAAGCTGAAATAGATAAAATAATAAGTGCTGCACACACGGAGACTATTACAAAATCTCAAGAGAAACTCTTAGAGATTAAAGATAAAATTTATCTATTTAACGGGGTAGATAATGATGCTGTAATTAGAATGACTAAAAATGTTAATTTTAAGATGTGTAAACGAGGTGATATTATTATGAAAGAGGGTGATTATGGAGAAGAGATCTATTTTCTACTCTCTGGTTTAGCTGTTGTTGTAGTTGCTAAAAATAAGATAGTAGCAAAAATTCAAGGTGGTAATATGTTTGGAGAAATGGCATTTTTAACTAAAAAGCCAAGAAGTGCCTCTATTTTATCCCATAAAGATGGAACATTTGTAATATCTTTTCAAATTGATGAAAATAAATGTACTGATATTTTTTCATTTCCTTTTGCATTTTTATATAAAAATATTGCACTTGATTTAACTAATAAACTTGAGGCTAGTAATAAAAAATGATTAATTATGAATTATTAAAAAAAGTTTCACTACTTTATGTTGAAGATAATGAAGTTATTAGAGATTCATTAGTTGAATTTTTAGAAGAGTATTTTTTAACATTTTATGTTGCAAAAGATGGTGAAGAGGGATTAGAGATATTTAAAAATAATGCAGAGAATATTGATATTGTAGTTACTGATATTAAAATGCCAAAGTTAAATGGTCTTGAAATGTCAAAAGAGATAAAAAAAATAAGTCCTGAAACTCCAATTATTATAACAACTGCTTTTAATGATAGTGAGTATTTTATGAAATCTATTGATATAAAAATAGATAAATATATAACTAAACCAGTAGATATTTTATTTTTAGAGGAGGCTATTTATGAGAGTTGTGATATTCTATTTAAAAAGAAAGAGTTAGAGGAACAATATAAACTTATTGAATTTATGTTAGATTCAAATCCAAATTTTATGTTTACAATTAAAGATAAAAAAATTAATTATATAAATAAAACTTTTCTATTCTATTTAGGATTTGATAGTTTAAAAGAGTTTAAAGATTCAAATGCTTTCATATCTAACTCTATTATAGATAATAAACTTAGTGAAAGTGAGTGGATTGATTATATTACAAGTAGTAAAAATCAAAAAATATTCTACTTAAATAACTTAAATTCAGATAGAGAAAGTTATAAATTAGTATGTAATTGTTTTTCTAATATTAATACTTATCTATTTACATTAAATAATATTACTAAACTTCAAAAAGAGAAAGATAAATTTAAAGAGAAATCTTTAATGCAAGAAAAAATGCTTGAAATTCAATCTCGTCAAGCTGAAATGGGTGAAATGATAGATTCTATTGCACATCAATGGAAACAACCACTCAATATAATTTCAGGTTATAATATAAATTTAGAGATGGATATAGAGTTAAATGATTTAAACATAAAAAATATAAAAGATTGTATTAAAAGTACTCAAACTCAAATTAAATTTATGTCACAGACAATAGATGATTTTAGAAATTTCTTTAAACCAAATAAAATAAATCAAAATTTTGATGTAAAAAAATCTATTGAAGATACAAAAAAATTAATTTTTTCACAACTTAAAAAATTAAATATTAATATATTAATTGAGGGTGAAAGCTTTAAAATAAATAAAATTAAAAATGAGTTTCAACAAGTTATTTTAAATATATTAAATAATGCAAAAGATGCTTTAGTTTTAAAACAGAAAGAAGATAAAAATTTTACTCCTAAAATTGAAATTAATGTAGATGATGATAAAAAAATTGTAGAGATAAGAGATAATGCAGGTGGAATTCCTAAACACTTAATAGATAAAATTTTTGAGCCATACTTTAGTACAAAAATTGACAAAGGAGGAACAGGAATAGGACTTTATATCTCCAAAACTATTATAGAAAATATGGGATATGTGTTAAAAGTTGAAAATTCTAATGATGGTGCTATTTTTACTATAGGATTAAACTAATAATAGACTAAAAGAGTTAAAAAATTATCAATTTTTTAACTCTTTTAGTCTATTATTACGAATTTGAAATAAATAGTAAGGAATTTACATAATGTTTGAAGATTTAAAGCCACATTTAGCTGAACTTAGAAAAAGATTAATGATTTCAGCAGGGGCTCTTATAGTTCTATTTTTTATCTCTTTTGGATTTTGGGAAATAATTTTAAATTGGATGATTATTCCATTAAAAGAAGCACTACCAGAGAATAGTCCAATAATTTTTACGCAAGTTGGAGAAGCATTTTTTACTGCTTTAAAAGTATCATTTTTCAGTGCTTTTATATTCGGATTACCTGTGCTATTTTGGCAATTTTGGCTTTTTGTAGCCCCAGGGCTTTATGATAATGAAAAAGTTTTAGTTATTCCATTTGTAACATTTGCAACAGTTATGTTTGTAAGTGGTTCTTTGTTTGCATATTATGTGGTATTTCCATTTGGTTTTACATATTTAATTAACTTTGGTAGTGCTTTATTTACAGCATTGCCTAGTATCGGAGATTATGTAGGATTTTTCACCAAACTAATGATAGGTTTTGGAATAGCATTTGAGCTTCCTGTATTTACTCTATTTTTAGCAAAATTAGGTCTTGTAGATAATAAGACACTATCAGGGTTTTTTCCTTATGCAGTAATTTTAAGTTTTGTTGTATCTGCACTTTTAACTCCACCTGATGTTATTACTCAATTTTTAATGGCAGGTCCATTAATTATTCTATATAGTGCTTCGATATTGATAGCAAAAGTTGTAAATCCAGCACCTGAAGATGACGAAGAGAAAGAGACTGAAGAAACAGATGCAGAAAATATTAAATAGAGAATTTATAACACAAAGTTATGACTACTCTCTCCCTAAAGAGTTAATTGCAAAATACCCATCTAACCCAAAAGATAGTGCAAAACTTTTAGTTTATGATAGAAAAAATGATAAAATAACACACACTATTTTTAGGGATATAATTAATTTTATTCCAAAAGATACAACGCTAATACTTAATAATACAAAAGTTATAAAAGCTAGAATTTTTGGAGTTAAGGAGAGTGGTGGCAAAATTGAATTACTACTCAATCGTCCACTTGAAAATAATAAATTTAATGCTTTTATTAGAGGAAAAGTTAAAGTTGGAACTATCTTAACTTTTGAAAATTTAAGTGCAAAAGTAATTGAATTAATTGAAGATGGAAGTAGAGTTGTAAAATTTTTTAGAGAAATTAGAGATAATAAAGAGTTAAATTTTATAGAGTTAAATAAAATTTTAAATAAAATTGGACATATTCCACTTCCGCCATATATTGATAGAGATGATGATAAAAATGATGAGAGTTTATATCAGCCAATTTTTGCTAAAAATTTTGGGGCAGTCGCAGCACCAACAGCCTCACTTCATTTTACAGATGAACTGTTTAAAAAAATAGAAGAAAAATTTGATACTAAATATATAACTTTACACGTTGGTGCGGGTACTTTTAAACCAGTTGATGTACAAGAGATAATTAAACATCAAATGCACTCTGAAGTTTTTGAAATTTTAAAAGATACAAAAGAAGTTATAGAATCTAAAAAAAATATTTTAGCAGTTGGAACAACAGTTACAAGAACTATTGAATTTTTTGCAAGAGAGAAAATTTTAAGTGGAGAGTGTAATCTATTTTTACACCCAAATAATACACCAATTAGAGTAAATCATCTACTTACTAATTTTCATTTACCTAAATCTACTTTAATAATGTTAGTAGCTTCATTTGTGGGACTTGATAAAACACTAAGATTATATGAAGAAGCGATAAAACGAAAATATAGATTTTACTCCTATGGCGATGCGATGTTGATTATTTAAATTAAAGGTAAATTTATAATGAAAGCAAATGAAAAAAAATTTACAAGATTTTTAGAAGGTTCAGATAAACACTTTATCATACCAGTTTATCAAAGAAATTATGATTGGAAAAAAGAGCATTGCAAACAACTATTTGATGATTTAATTGATATTTCAAAAATTAATAGAACTCATTTTTTTGGTTCTATTGTATCAATTTATAATGATGATGGAGATGATTTAGAATATTTAATTATTGATGGACAACAAAGATTAACAACACTATCACTACTATTATTAGTAATATATAAAATTATTGATAATAATTTATTACAAACAAATGTTAATAAAGAAAAAATAAAAGATGAATACTTAATTAATAAATATGAAGAAGATGACAAAAAAATTAGATTAAAACCAGTAAAAAATGATAAAAATGCTTTTTCTGCACTTTTTGAGAATGAAGATGATTATATAGAAGATAGTAATATTACAATTAATTTCAAATATTTTTATGAAAGAGTTTTAAAAGAAGAGATTTCTATTGATAAACTATTTTCAGCTATAAAACAACTCGTAATAGTTGATATTGAATTAAAAAATGGAGAAGATGACCCTCAACTTATTTTTGAAAGTTTAAATTCAACAGGTTTAGATTTAGCAGAAGCAGATAAAGTTAGAAATTTTATTTTAATGAAAGAAAATTCTTCAATACAAGAAAAATTTTATAATAAATATTGGAATAAAATAGAAGAAAATACAAATTATAATGTAAGTGATTTTATTAGAGATTATTTAACAATAAAAGAGAGAATAATACCAAATAAAAATAAAGTATATTTTCATTTTAAAAAATATATAACGGAAAATATTAATAATATTGAAGATTTATTAATTGATTTATTAAAATTTTCTACATATTATAAAAAAATTATAAATGCTAAAAAAAACGATAATAATATAAGTAATGTTTTACATAAAATAAATAGATTAGAAAGTATTGTAACATATCCATTTATTATGGAGATATTTGAAGATGAAAAAGAGAAAATTATTTCAAAAGATGATGTGGTGGATATATTAAATATTATTGTAATTTTTGTGTTTAGAAGATTAATATGTGAAGTTCCTACAAATGCTTTAAATAAAATTTTTATGGTTATGGGCAGAGAAATAAAAAAATATGATAATTACAAAGAGTATTATTTAGAAATATTTAAATATTATACTCAAACAATAATGATATGGTATATATAAACTGGTTATTTTGTAATTGTTTGAAACCAATTATCCCACATTACATTATTAATATTTATTTCAATCACTTATAAGTTCCTCACTGAGTATCGTCAATTAAACAAACCTTATCCGTTCCATAAATACAAAAGATCTAGAA
>JADGEE010000072.1 GCA_016744535.1 Campylobacteraceae bacterium | reverse complement strand
ATTTTTAAGTTCTTTTTCTAAAGTTATTACATTTTTCATATGTTAATTATAGCAATTTTTCACATAAATAAAATTTATAGGCGTGTAGTGAGGGTAAAGTTAAACAATTTTTTTTTAGAACAGCAGAAGAGTTTAAAGAATTTGTTAAAACTTTATTAGGAGAAATAAATAAAATAAATATAATTCAACTAAAAAAACTATGCTCTATTTTAATTTAGGATAGGAATAACTTTTGTATAGCCTTTTAATGCCTCTTTGTTAGCTTTGTCATACTCTATCTCTGCCTCTAATATGCCTTTACTATTTTTTCTAAGTGCTGTAGCTACACCATAAGCTTGTTTTTCATCATATAAGTGGGGCTGAACGAAATTTAATGTCGTAATTTTCAATAATTTCATCTATCTCTTTATTAGTGTAAACTCTTGGATTACTAGAATCTGCAAAAGGGTCATTAGAATAATTTCCAGCTTTAAAAACTTCTATCCACTTTTTAGACATCACTAGACTCATCATCTTTAATATTTAAAAACTCTTTTAGTTTTGCTTTTAATATTTCAGCTTTTGAATTTAAATCTATCTCTTTTATATCTAACTCTTTAATTTTCTCTTGAAGTTGTTTGTATGTCATCTTCTCTATATCTTCTAAAGTTAGCTCTGCACTAGCCTCTTCTTTTTTATCACCTCCCTCACCTCTATAAATTTTAAGATTATCTTTACCTATTAATTTTTCTATATCATCAAAAATTGAATTGATAAGTTTCAATCTAGGCTTAGTAAAAAATGTAGTCCTAACCATTTTCATTAAGAGTTTAACTTTACCTCTAAGTTCAAAGAGAGTAAAGATTTTCTCTTGTTCATTTTCAATCTCTTTTGCCTCTTTAATTTCATCTTGAAGAGTAGATAAATCTTTCTCTAGTTGATGTTCAGCGTATTTATTCAAATTTCCTCCTTTTCATAAATTAAATACCCCCTTCTAAATTGATTTATATTGCCTATGATAGTTTTTAAATAGTTACCTACACTATCAACTTGAATAACCACTTTTTTAACTTCTCCATCAATATCAAATGCTTTAATAAAATTTTGAATATAAGCTAATCTATTTGATTTAGTTTTTGCAGAAGTTAGCCAAACTTCACTAGGTTGGGTTAAAATATTAGTTATCAATTCAAAGTTCTCATAACTAATAGGAGTAAATAAAATATCTCCACCAGTTACATCATCAATTAACTTTTTATCTTTTAATTTAGTTTTAATTGGAGTTTCAAAATCAACTTTAAAGTTTGGCTCAATTGATTCCACCTCATCTAAACCAAACTCTTTAAAATTAAATTCATTTACTAAAAGTCTAGCTAATTCAAGTTTAATTGGATTTCTGTAATCTTTTGCTACATCTTAATATATCTTTTAACTCAAAAAATACCTCTTTTGAATCATCATTTAAATTATTTAAATTGAGTAAATTTTTAAATTTTGTTTTTTGAAGTTTTGCTAAATTGAGATAGATATTTTCAATATTTTTAATATGCTCTGGGAGTTTTGAAAAAGCTTCAATATTTAAATCCTCTTCAAAACGCTCATTTGCAAAAGTTGATATAGTGATATGTTTTTGATTATTCTCTGCACTCTTATCTTTATCTTTTATCTCTTCACTCTCTTCTTGTGTGGTCTCATCATCTTTTGAGTAAAATAACAAGTGCAGGCACTTCAAAACTATCACCTAAATTGAGTAAAATAAGTGGCTTAAATAGATAAATTTTAAGTGTATTTGCTAAAGCCTCAGTATCTGAAAAAACAATATCTTCTAAATCATCTCCGTGTTCACTTGCTACACTCTTAGTCCCAAATTTATTTTCACCTAAGCAATTGATGCACCGTCTGCCACTTCACTTAAATTTTGCAATACTTGTTGTCTTTTGATTATATTTTCAGTAGTATTTGCTTTTGGTAGAGATGTTTTAAGTGCTATTGATGGATTTCCAAACCTTTCAATGAATTTACCCCAAAACTTCCAACCATATTTTTTAAATTGCCAATACCAAAAGCAACGAGAGTTTAAAGAAGTGCCATAAGGATTATTATCATCGTCAGGGTCGTTTATATGAATAATAAATTTAAATGGTGGTGCTAGTTTCCAATCATCCTCACTCTTATATAAAAGCTCACATTTAGCATTAAATGAAAACTTTGAACTTGCACGAGCCTTTATACTCTCTATAATATATTTACCATCTTATAAGACCCAAATAATTTCACTTATAGCATAACCAAAGCTAGGGCTTTCAGTAATCCACTTGTGAGTTTTGTAAAATCTATATTTTTTAATGTCTCTTCTATTAACTTTATTGCTTTTTTATCTTTACCATCTATTTTATAATTAAGTCTTTGAATAGATTTTTTTCTCTTTTGATAAGCTGGAAAAACATCACTATCATACATCATCTCTTGATATACTTCATTAGCTATTCCAGCTTTTTGGAGGATTATATCAGGGTTTGGCATTACCTCTAAAATATCATCTAAGTTATTCTCATTTATTTCTCCTAGGACTGGTTTTGAATATTTAGGAGTTGAAGAGAAATTAACAACTTCTTTAGATGATGTTATAATCGCTGGATAGCTACTCAATCGATTCCTTTAGAGTTTCGCAAAGAAATTTTATTAATTAATTTTATTTCGTTTATTTATTTTTATAGCGAAATCATTATAGCTAAATTTATAAAAATTAAAATGTTAGATTAGAAATATAAAAAATTTTTTATATTAATTTTATAGGATTAAAAGAAAAGATATGCTTTTTGGAAAACTTGAAGTTTAAAAAAAAAAAAAAAGTGACTATTAATCCTTTACTTGCGTCTTTTTACTAAATTCAAAATGTGCAGATCCAAAATCTATGTAAAGAACATCAAAAGGATCATCTAAATTTTCATTATAATCATTTATATATTCATTGACACTTCCATCACTTAACACATCAAATAGATTTAAACTAGAAGCATTTATTACTATTCTAGTATTTTTTATACTTAATTCATCTGTAATAATTTTGATATTAACTGGACTAGCAATAACCATCTTTCCATATCCAATACCATTAGCATTTAAATTTTGTCTTATTCTTGTTAATGCTTCATTATTATCAACTGCTTTACCTTTATTTATAGCAGTAATTAAACAATCATTAATTTTTGAAATAGCATTATATTCTTCACTTTCACTAGTCTTTTTCCCTTTTTCAGTACTTTTTTTCTTTTTTTTACTATCTTCTTCCTCTTTTGTCATTTTTTCAAGTTCAATCTGTGCATATAGTGCTGCTTGTTCTTCTATTTCTGCTACTGAAAAATCAAAACTATCATTATCTTCTTCTAATGTTTTAAATTGATCTTCTTTATCTTTTAATAGTTTTTTATATTTATTCATGAATTTATTATGTTCACTCAATGTTTCCTCATCACCTAATGTACCTATATAACCTTTAAACTCTTTTTCTATATTTTCTTTAGTCTCACTACTAATATCTTTTTCTAAATCTTTTTTTGCAGTTTTTGTAAATTCATCCTTTATATCCATAATACCTACATCACCTTTAACTCCTTTCCATCTATCTATAAACTCATCTACTGCTCTATTAATTTTGTCATCACCTACACTAATTTCTTTTTTCTTACCATCATTACCTTTTACTTTAATTGTTTGATTATCGTCTTTACTAGTTATTTTAGTACCTTCTTCAATCCAAAAATTTCTAACCTCTACAAGAACCTTCTCTTCTTTATTATAAATCAAGCCTTTTTTAAGTAGTTTTTTAGTGGTTGC
Organism: Campylobacteraceae bacterium; assembly: GCA_016744535.1. GTDB lineage: Bacteria > Campylobacterota > Campylobacteria > Campylobacterales > BB28 > BB28. The sequence goes on along the minus strand of JADGEE010000072.1, from coordinate 10,357 downwards.
AGAAACAAGCTTCTCTTGGAGCATTGTATCATGGCGAATACCAAGTACTTTATCTGAGAGTGAAAATGTATCTGTATTTGATGATTGATCATCTTCATTATTCATATCAATAAATCCCAAGGGATCATCTTTTTTACTTTTAGCTTTAGTAAAAGCTTTTAATTTTTTAGCCAACCTAATAAGACGCTCTTCCCAACCTGAATTACCTTTATCAAATTTTTTAGTCTCTTTTATTTTTAAAGCTTTCATACTCTTCTCTATTGCTATAGCAACATTAGCTACATCTTCTTTATCGTTAAGAACTTTCCATATAAACATAAAAATATCTGTCTTTAGCCAAATACCTCCCATATCTTTTACAAAACTTGCATCTCCAGAAGCATTTTCAAAATCACTCTTATCTGTTGATTTTAAATTTTGTGGATCTTTAAAAAGTTTTTTTTGTAACTCTATCTGTTTTAATAGTGCATCTCTTTTTGGTTCTTGAATTATTAATACTTCATTTAATTTATTTATAATAGAGTTAAACTTTTTATCTTTGAGGGATAAATGAATCCCTGCTATAAACTTATTTTTAATTTTTAAAATATCATCCTCATCAATACTACCTTCATAATCTGGCTCTTTCTCTTTAGCTTCTAATCTTGAAGGGATAGCTTCATCCAATTTTAAAAAGTTATCTATTGTAGTAAATATATTTACTTGTGGTTCAAAATCTTTTTTACCATTTATGATAATAAGTTTTTGTTGTTTATCTTGATTATCTTTGTTTTGAGGAGTAAAAAGTTTTTTATGTTCTTTGAAATTAACCTTATTTGACATACTTGTTTCATCCATCACAGCTTTTGTTTTTCTATTTTCATCATGTTGTTCTTTTTCCTCTTTTGACATTTCACTTGTTGGTTTATTCGCTTTTTCAATAAGCATAGGAGCTAAATCTATATTAAATTTACTGTTAGCTGCTTCTATAGCTGTACTTAATGTCGAACCTTTGGGGATACTAATACCAGAATAACCACTATATAAATCTTTCATAACATCCTTTAGATCCTCTTTATCTAAAACTCCATTTCCATCTGTTTTTATTAAATATGGAGGGGTTACAAGCTCAAGAGTATTTCCAGCATCTGTCTCTAAAAGATAAGGCATATCTAAAAAACATTTGCCAGAACTTTTTGCTAATACTAAGTGAGTTATACCTTGAAGAGGGTTATTTGCTGCTGTTTCGAATAAATCAATCTCAAATCCAACTGTAGTATATAAACCACTTCCAGATTTAATCTCATTTTGTTTCTTATGTAAATCAGACATAGTAAATTGAAGAGGATTTTTACTATTTTGTGTAACTCTATTGGAACTTAAAGGATTTGAAGTTTTTGTACTATCATTTTTCATCTGCAAAGCATTTTGACCCATTTTAGTGGCTTCATTTTCTAAGCTAGGTCTATCATTTACAGCAACTCCGCCAACTGTTATGGTTGGTTGAACTCTTCCTTGCGCTTGTTGAACAACATGCCCTAATTCATGTGGTAGATGCCTCTCTTGACCTGAAGCTAAATGAATATCATTACCTTGAGCAAAAGCGTGAGCTTGTACAGCTTTTGGTTTTGAGGAATTATAATGTACATTAACACCACTTAAATCTACTCCACTTAAAGCTTCCATTCCACTTTTTAAATTATCAGGCAAACCTGTATTATTTCGCTGAATAGAACCTCCAAACATTGAATTATGTTCTTCTCTTTTAAGTTGCGTTCTAGAAGAGTTAAGAATAGCATTATTTTCGGCTTTTTTTTGTTGCATTAAAGGAGTATTCATTAGCATTTGAGACATACTCCCACCATTACTTAAATTTTGTTTATCATTTTGCTCTTTTTGTTGTTGTACCTTTTCCAAATAAAAACCCCTACCCTAATTAAGTTAAATTTAATTATCCTATATTAACTTAACTTAACTTACAAATATCAAAACATCAACGCCTCAAAACTCACTTTTCTCTCTTGCAATTTCTCATCAATCTCTACATCTTTTATAATATCTTTTATTTTTACCTCTTTAACTTCTCTCTTATACTCTCCTTCCATTAAACTCTTAATAATGCTCATTTTCATATCTATTTCAAGTTTATCTTTAAAATTATTAATAAAATAAACTGGTGTACATAAAACTTTAAAAGTTTCATTACTTAGAGTATTACCGTGAATAATTTTAGCTGGCAATCCCAATAGAGAGAGTTGAACATAAGCCATACAAAAAGCTAAATAATCAATATCTATACACTCAAAATAAACTTTTTGCTGATAGTTTACTTTAGATTTATACATAGCCTCTACCATTGCAATTGGCAAAGCCCCAGCACCTACACAAGGGTCAGAAACTTTTACTAAAAATTTAGATTTAAATTCATCTTCATTAATTAAACTCATAGCCATAAATTTGGATATTGTATATGGCGTGAAAAACTGCCCTTTCCACTTATTATTGAGCTCTAATGATATAAACATTTCACCCAAAAAATCTTGATATTCATCCTCTAGTGCAACAGTTGTTAAAGCCATCAACTTTGCAAGTAAATTTGCTTCATCTTTGGAGTAATTTTTAATAATCCTCATATACTTCTCTTCCATCTCTTTATTTTTATAAAATGGCTGTGATATTGCTATCATTGCACACTCTGCAAAATCATTAAAAACTTGCCAACTACCTTTTGAATATGAGAGTTGTTTTATTATCTTTATAAACTCTTCTTTATGATTTAAGTTATCTTTTTTCTTACTCATACACTCCTTTTTTATGGTGATTTTAAAAGATTTATTATATCAATATTTGATTTAATATTAACTTATATTTCTTAAGCTATCTTTAAGTATCAAACTTTCACTCCTCTATTTGTTAAAAAAATATTAAATCAAATATTGAAGTAAAAAGGGTATTTTTGTATAATACACAAAGGAGTTTAAGAGATATGTACAAAGCTTTAAGCAAAAAAAGATAAAATACTATTAATTATGTTATTTTCTCAAAAATTTAAGCATCAATTCACTAAAAAAGGCTTTGAAGAGTTTAGTGGTTTAACGCAAACTCAAATATCAAATTATATGAGTGGAAAGCACTATATACCTTTAAATATTCAAATATTAATGAGTTATATAATTTTAGATTTAAGAGGTTCAAAAGCTAAAAGAGAAAAGTTTTTAAAAAATCTTTCAAATGATTCATTTAATGTAGATGATTATAGCTTTATAGAGTTTATAAAAGAGAATGGCAAATTAGCAAGAGGAGATGATGGAAGGGGACGAACTGCCCCAACTGCAAAGAGATTGTTAGAGTTTTGGGAAGAGATTAATTAATCTACATCATATAATTTTAGTTCTATGAATTTTTTTAATAAACCACTTGCTACATAAATTAATCCACCTGCACCAGCACCACCAGAGGTAGGAGTAAACAAACCAATATTAGAAAAATATTGGGCTATCTCATTATTTTCACTTTGAATTATACTATTCATATCTTCGATGTCTTCAATGTCTTGAAAATCATCTTTAATTTTTTTAACATAAATACTCAAAATATCCTCAGTAACTCTATTAAGACGATGAAACATTACTAAATCAATCTCTACATTTGCATAAGCTTTAAAAATTTTAGCAACCATTTTTGGTTTATATCCACTTTCAACTCTATCTAAAAGCTCTATCAAATGCTCACCAACTCTTTGATTATATTTTGGCTCATTTTCTAACTTTTTAACCATTTTTCTTCGTTCTTCAATATTTATAGTATTAAATTCTTCAAAAAATTGTTTTAATTTTTTTAATAAAATTGTATCACTTATACTTTTTGGAATATCTTTAAATACCAAAAGTAAAACATTCGTAAGTGGAGTAGCTTGTAAAATTCCCTCTCCTAAATCCTTAGCAACTGTATTAAGCATTTCTTCATCTATAAGTGTTTTAAGAGATTTTTTAAATCATTTTTTATCTGCTTAAATTTTTTGGATAACTTTTTTACATCAATTTCAAAACTATCTGATGGAACTATTTTATAACTCATCAATTAAGTCTTCTAAAGTTTTTTCTTTGTTATAAATTGAATTAGAATTCACTTCACTTACTGCATTTTTCAAAGAGTTTTTAATTTCATAGTTTGGAGTTGAATAATCTTCAATAATAAAATCTTCAACCACTCTACTTTTAAGGCTTTCTAAAATCTTTAAAAACTCATTTTTATAATCATCTTTTATATTAACAGTTATTGTCACTTTTCTTACCCTTTCTTATTAATTTCTACTTATACTCACCAACTTACCTATATAATCATAACTCTTTAACTATTTTAAATTAAAACCAAATAAATTTAAAAATAATTTCATTAATTACTCTTATCTACTAATAACTCTTTAAGTGCTTTTATATGCTCCATAGCCTTTTGCTTTTTATCATCAGGTAACTTTTTAGTATCAAAGTTAAATTTAACTTTTGTGCCTTTTTCATTGTAAATTCCCCAACTCTGCTTAATAACTTTTGGTAAATCTCTATTACTATTTAAAGTTTCATTTATTAAAGAAATAGCCTCTCTTTGATTCAAATTATTATCTCTTATCATTTCAAAAAGTGCTAATACTTCACCGTGAACATACTCTTTTGCAACTCTTTCATCTTCTTCAGTTACATTTTCATCTTTTGATTTAACTTTTATTTCTAATTTATCTTTTATTGAAGAGTTAATAAAACTATTCAATTTAAGTAACACCTCAACATTCATATACTCTTTTTTCTTAACTGATTTTTTAATTTCAAAAGGTAATTTTAATATGATTAACCTGCTAGTGATAATTTTTTTAGTTACTCCAAGTTTTTTAGCTAAATCAGATGCATTTCTAAAAATTCCCTCGTCAATTGCTTTTTGATAAAAAATAGCCTCTTCAAGTACGCTAATTCCTTCTTTCTGCGAAAATGTTGAAATAGTAATAGCTAAAATATCTTTTTCATTTATATTTGCATATACTAATGCTGATATTCTTGCATCTCCTCTTTTTTTAGCACCTAAGACTCTTCTATGTCCATCTATTAGAGTGAATCTATCTTCATTTTTTACAACTAAAATAGGCTCTGCAATAAAACCTATTCCATCTATATTATTTTTTAAAGAATCAATATTTGTATTTTCAACATCTAAACGAGGCTGATAAGGATTTGGGTCTATTCTATCTATTTCTATACTAATTTTAGCACTTATAGGCTCTTTTATCTTATATTGGTCTAGACTCATTTTTATTCTCCCTCAATTAAAGTTGCAATGTATAATAGGTATATAGCAGCATTAGAAGTTGGACTATACTCTAGTAAAGGTTTAGTATTCTCTTGACTCTCTTGGACTGCAATATCCTTTGGTACTATGGCAAAATTTTTGATATTGTGTTGAACACATATATAATCTTTAAGCAAGGATACAAATTTTGATTGAGTTCTAGTATTTAATTCAACTTGATTAGCTATCATCATACTAATTTCTGCATTATCTTCAAGTTGATTTTGAATTGATTGGATACTGTTAATAAAATTCATCATTCCATCTGTTGATAATTTATTAGGTGAAGATGCTATTATAACTTTATCACTTGCTATAATACCCATAATTAAACTTTTATTTACACATGGTGGAGTGTCTACTATAATATAATCATAATCCTCTCTAAATTGATTTAACATTCTTTTTAAAACTAGATCTATAGTTTTTATTTTATTTTCCATTTTAGAAATGTATAAATCTTCAAGATCTAAGTCTCCAGCTAAAATATCCAAAGATGCGTGTTGTAGTTCAATTTTCATAATTTCATTTTTAATATCCTCTTTAGACATTATTTTACCTGTTTCAGCAATTTCATTGAAAATATGTTTTAACCCATTTCTAACTCCAATATACTCACCACCCTTTACTAAATCCATAAATGCACCTGTTGAGTTATCTAAATCAACTAAAAGAACTTTTTTACCAATATAAGCTAATGAGTAAGCTATATTTGTGGAATCTGTTGTTTTGCCAACTCCACCCTTATTATTTGCTATTGCAATTATTTCACAAGGTTTTTTAGATAATTTAAAATCAAGCATAAATATGGGTATATTCCATTTTGCTCTCTTTGTTCTTCTAGGAAGTGCAATGATTTCTCTATTTTTAAGCTTTTTTATTGTGGTTGCTTCTCTATTTATGTTTAATCTATTATTTACCTCTTTGGCATTCAAAAGTCTAAACATATTACTCTCTTTCTCAATACCCATTCTAACTCCTCACATTTTAATAACTAAATTGTATCAATTTTTTTTAATATTTTGCTTAACTATGTAATTAAACTATATTTTTATAATTTAAATTACCACGAAATGCCATTTAAACCTGGCGATAATATAACTTTTCTGTTATTTAAAATATATAATTACAAATTAATGACTAATTATAACCTTTCAACTTATCCATTTTTGAATTTAGACCTGTGACAATAACTGCACCAGAAGATTTTTTCTTAAAATGGGTAAACATTCCATATCTAATTCCATCCATTGCATGATCCATAAATTTAACTGGCTCTTCTTTTGGATTACCTTCTTTATCCTCAGCGTATTTATACATTCTAGCCTCTTTATTTGTTATATGAAGTCTTTTTGATTTAACATAATCAATTCCAGCAATAACTGCTTTATCAGCACCCTCTACAAAAAAACCATAATCATTATAATCTTGTATACTATCAGGCTCTGCATTATCTGCATATCCTTTTAAATTTAATAAAAATGGATATTCCTCTTTTAACTTTAAAATTACTGCTGTATTTACTAAACCTTTCTCATAGAGTAACTCATCAAGCCAAAATTCATTATCTCTCTCAATAATATGAGTGACTGAATAATAATTACTAAACCCAAAATCAATTGCATAAATTTCATCATCTATACTAATTGGTATCTCATCAACTGTATCCCAATTAGTATAGATGATATTTTTAAGAACTCCCCATTTACCTTTACCGTAGATTTTATGATAAGTTTCATCTTTATGTATTAATTGCTCAAGTATCCCCTTATACTCCTCATCAATAAATTTATTGTCATGATAAGTAGAATGACAAATTGCACTATCCTTATATTTTTTATCAAAAAATTCCTATTTAATCCAATGTAACGATGAGATAGGATTGAAACTTAACATAATTTGTTTATAGCTTTTAGTACGACCTCTAAGTCTTAAATCAACTTGTAAAAAATCCTCTTTTGTAAGTTCTGTGGCTTCCTCTATCCAAATGCTTGTAATTCCCTCAATTGATTTTAATTTCTCTCTATCATCTAAACCTAAAAAATCAATAATTGCACCATTTGCTTTAAAAATTATCTTCAATTCACCTTTATAAATTATGAATAAATCCTCATAAATCCCATCTATGGATATAATCTACAAAGAGTTGATAGACTGACCTACGGAGTGTTTTAGCTGCCTTTCTAAGTATTAAAAAACGATCTACAATCCCTTTTGAAGCATCAAACAAAAGTCTAACTAAAATCTTTTTTGCTATAAAATGACTTTTTCCACTCCCAGCTCCACCATAAAAGAGTAAATATCTATTTTTATTTGAGTAGTAAGGGTAATATTTTGAATTAGTGATATTTTTGAGATTAGTTAAATCAATTTGATAATTTGAGTGAAGTTTAACTTTTTGGAATTTTGACACTTTTAAAACTCTATATCTGCTGGTATTTCTACACCTATCTTTATAACTTTTTTACCTTTGTTTTGCTCATCATCTCCTAAATTAGCTATAATTCTTTGTACTTTTTCTGTAGCATTTAAAAATTCATTTATACTTTTTATATCAGTATTTCCTGTTTTATGTTGCTCTTTTAAATTATTTGAAATAATCATTAAACTAAAATTACCTATTTTTCTAATAGTATCTTTTGCATTAAATTTATTATCTGCCTCATCTTTAACGCTATCTTTATCATTTTTAGATAAATTTTTCATATTATCTTTTGAATTTTCATCTTTATCTTTTTGAATTTTTTTTAAATTTATATTATCTTTTTTTTGAGTAGATTTTAAATTTTGAAATTTAATTAAATACTCTATCTTAAAAGCTTCAATTTCTTTAATTGAAACTTTTTTATCCTCTAATATTTTTAACTTTTTTAAATATTCTTTTTTTAATTTACCTCCTTCTAATTTGTGAATTTGATTTTTAAATTCTTCCTCTAACTCTTTTTCAAACTCAATATTTGCGACTTTTTTTACATACTCAATATTTTTAGACTTTTGCCATCCATTAGCTTTAGCCCAATCTCTTAAATTTTTCTCTGTTATTTTAAATTTAAATTCTTTTGAAAGCACCTCAGCTAAAAGCCTATTACTATCTTTTGAAGTTTCATATTTAGCTTTAATTTTATCTTGAATATTTGAATTTATATCTTTCCATCTAGCCATAAGCTACCCTTTGCGACTTTTTTAAATTGCGACATAATTTTTGCGACTTTTTTTGCGATAAACCACCCTAAAAATCGCTATTTTACAATACCTTAATTTTTTCTTTACTTAAAACTTTTGTCGTAATCTTCTTTTAAACCTCTTGTTCTAATTGCTTTTTTGACAACTCAGCCATTATAACTAGGGCTATTCCTAAAGATTTTATCTCATAAGTCTCTTTTATTTTTGCGACTATTTTATTAAAACTCTCATACTCACTCTTTGGAAGTGGAATATTGATTTCTCCATTACTCATATAGAGTTCAATTTGCTCTAAAATAGTTTTAAATTTAGTCCAATCATTCTCAAAAAAAACTATATTAACCACAATCACTTCATCAGCCACTTTAAGACTTGAAATATCAAATTTTGCATCCTCTAAATCTAATAAATCTTTCTCATTGATATGTGCATACTCTTTAAAATCATCTTCACTTATCTCTTCAAGAAATTCAGCCAATATATTTAAATCATCTTGACCTACAATTGAATTATGAGAGAGTTGAATTGCTACTTGCTCACTTCTACTTAATTCTCTATCTGTATATAAAATAAGTATTGCATTAACTCCAGCACTAATTGAAGTTTGACTCTATGATTACCTGAGAGCACAATATCGCCTTTTTCACTTCTCCAAATAAAAGGAAGTGAACTTAAATTGCCATCTTTTGCTATATTTTAGTTAATCTATTAAAAGTTGAATTATCCATATATCTTGCATTTTTTGTAGCAAGTTTGAAATCATTTGGATTGACTACATCTAATTTATATGGAGTAACACCACCTAAATTTTGATTTAACTCTGATAAACTACTCTTTAATTTTTCTACATTTTCATTCAAAAACACTCCTTAAAATATTTATAAAGTTTCTTTGCGAAACTATTTTAATTCTCTTTTTTTCTATCATCAACTAATTGCCCAACTACTTCAAGATATTTTTCTATATCATCATAGCTAACTCTAATTAATTCATAAAATCTATGGCAATGCAACCAAATATCATATTTATATTGATAAAGTGCTACATATAATTCTGTCCCTTTGGGAATAGTAATAGCTAAATTAAAATACCACCTTTTGGTATAATTTTATTATTGTTCCAAATTACATAAATATACTCCCATATTACTTTTTTTAATCAAAACTCCAATCTTTTAATTATCTCTTTTAGTGCATTAGTAGTTAAAGGTTTATAAGTTGGAAAATCAAATTTAAACCAAGAAGCCTCATCTTTAAAACCAACAATATATAATCTCTCTATTTTGATGTATCCCATAATCTTTTGTATTTAAAACACTCTCTTTTGTAAAATATCCCATTTGGTTAAATACTCTTAAAACTGTATCGTAAGTTTTACCATCATCGTGATTTACCATTCCTTTTACATTTTCAAATATAAATACTTTTGGTTCACACTCTTTAACTACTCTTGCAAATTCAAAAAACAGAGTTCCTCTTATATCTTCAAACATATTTTCTACATGATGATTAGATAAATAGCACTTTCTAGCTTTTGGGTCTATCTCACAAGCTAAAATATTATTATGTGGTATTTGAAGCTGTTTTAATGCTTTCTCAGGTGAGCCGATACCACTAAAGAGAGTTACTAAGTTTATTTTTGGTTTATTTTTATCTTTTAAGCCTTTAATATTTATATATTTAAGAGCCTCTTCAAAAATTACACCATTATTCTTAGTTTTCATAATAGCTTTAGCTTGTTTTTCTCTTCTCTCTTGGATTCTTCTCACTCCACGGTTATATTTTCTTTAAGAAAGATAAACCTCTCTTGATTTGGGCTTTTTAATTAGTTCTACAAATATTTTAAACAAATCTTTATATAA